>CAJWHX010000186.1 GCA_913040875.1 uncultured Pseudomonadota bacterium
GGGCCCGGGCCTTCTCAAGGGCCCCATGTGCCGTCAAGGGCCCCCCTGGATCGTTTTAAGGGCCTAAAGACGAGTAACAATCAAGACATTCAAAGCCATCAATTTCTCTATACATTCACAACCATAGAATCACCACGTGAACATCTGCACAAGTTCATGCTGCATTTGCAAGATGCTTTTAGATACTGGGCAAAGGACAAATTGTCTTTGTCGGAGATGGACCCAAATCTGGAAGGACAAGAGCTGCTTGATGCCATTCTTAAGTTGAAACGTGAATACATAGTTCATTCTGATCCCAATCGTCCGCCCTTATTCCACATCGGTTTGGACGATGTACAAAACTTCCTACCCAATGGAGCGCCCATTTTTCAGGAGTCAGACAGTCACTACGATGACTTAAAGCACATCCTAAAATCGTTAAAGGGTGAGCAAGAACCCCCAGCCCAATTTGCCTTCGACACATTTGTCATCATCGCTGAAAAGCAAAATGGTCCAGCAGACGAACATGTTTTTGTACACTATCTCGGTAATCTTGCCGAACCTCTTTTTGACGTATTGAACATTGGTATGCATGTTGCTCGCAATACAGCAATTGAAGGCTTAGACGTCCAAGCTCAACAGTTACTTCAACAAACTCTCCAGTTAAGTCCTTTACAACTCACCCATGAAAGGATGTCGGCCATTTTATCGCGCGGACTAAAAAAGCATACCCGACCCAACACTGCGATTTGGACACAGGCTGTTCAGGATACGCTCTACCATCATCGCATGCCTATGCCTAGTCATCATTGCTTGCCTGGTGATGCACACAACATTGCCAACTTATTAGAGAGTAAGGATATCACACCACCAAAAATCCCTTCTGTGAAATCCATCGACAAAATCATGTCCACTTTTGTGGTCGGCAATCCCATCACCGATGAAGTCCGCCTCATCACATTTGCATTGTGTGCATTGGATCATCAGCGAGATCTAGAACAGAACACTGCAGATAAAATCGCAGACGATACAGATAATGCAAAAGAGCCAAAAGAGATCGTCCTGACTGCTGAAACCATTCAATTACTACACGATCGAAGTTTTACTCCAGCCCCGTCCAAAATCGACATCATTCAGCAGGGACTGACAAGAACCAAAGGATTTGCACGCTGTACAACACTATCTTTTCAAGATGAGAATGGACTGTATTTACGCGGTTGGAGAGCGCATCACGTGGTCTTGAAAAATGCACCTGAGGTCTCCAAAACATACGCAGAAGTAACGAAGGCTTTCGAATGGATGGGTAAACGTCTCCAACAATTCCCTGTCGGCACACAGCCCTATCGTCGGTATTCAAGTCAGAGGAGCAATCAAACTGCGTTTGAACAATCTTTCAACCAACTGACAAATGCAACCTTGGAAGATGTGTTGAGCCATCATGGTAGTGGAAACATGGCCAACTTTGTAGGGCTGAATAAAAGTTTGATCCTAGAAAACCTCAATCGAGTCCCCGCTCATATGGGGCTCATGCAACTCGCACAAGAAGAAGTTGGCGGTACTGTACAAACAGACTCCACCACCCTTCTCAGCAACGTAAATCTTGGACGCCATTGGCTTAAGCAAATTAGCCCCAAACCACAGGCTTCTCACTGCAAGCTGTATTTCTCAATTGGGGGTACGCCACGTCGAATAGATTTTGAATTCCAACAAATTTCGAAAGACTACTATGCTGTCTCTTATCAATTTCAGAGGGCACCAGACTTTCACATTGACATTTTTCATGTGTCCTCTGGATATCCAATCGAAACCATCCAAATTACCGATCTAGTACAGTGGGAAATCGTCAACCCTTCCGAAAATGCAAACAATACCGACATTCTTATCCTAGACATAAACACACTGAGACGATTCTCGGTGCAACTGGGACAAAGCGGAACATCTCCTTATGCAAATGCAGTCTGTCAACAAACTCTACCATTGAACCAATTGACTGTACCAAACCAAGTATTTCAGGCTCGTACACCGAAAAACTTCAAATTAGACGGTAATGATATTTATCTGTTCGGTAACTTTCGCCTCAGTGAGCCCCCACTCCGTCTTGTCTTTTTCAAACTGAACTATGCTACGTTCCAGCAACTCCACTGTTGGATATCATCAGGCGCCCAAGTTCCCAAACACATCTACATCAACAAAAATAGATGGTGGGGACAAAGCGGACAAGGCGTCATGGAAGGCCTCCACAGTTCTCAAATCACCACAACCCAAAAACCTCAATTAGCCATCAAAGGAAAGAGTCAAGAAGATGGAATCCTCTTCAATATCAAAGGTCTTACCATTGGTTCCTATTGTTCCAAAGGTCCAAATACAACAACCGGAAACACTTGGATTTTCCGTTCTAGTGGATGTACACACGTTATAAACGAGATTGTCTTTGTCGTTGAAATCACGCCCACCAATCACCTCATCATCGAAAAGACAGGACAGATTTATACCACACAGAACTCAAAACCGATCATAGCATCCACATCGAAGTTTAAATACACCGGCATTCGTGTTCTCAAAGGAACAAGTTGTGTCGTTGCCTATGGGAGCAAGCAACAGCTGGATGTGATTCTGATAGATGACAATGCCATATCGCTACTGCAGAACATCAGTCCCGCTCATCACCGTCACGACGGCCCAAGCGCTATCAAAGATTGCATCGACTTGGGAGATGGTAAATTCATTACCGGTTCTGAAGACAATGACTTACGATCTTGGTCCATTGATCGAAAAAA
This sequence comes from uncultured Pseudomonadota bacterium, assembly GCA_913040875.1. Next base: position 2,757 of record CAJWHX010000186.1, read on the forward strand.
CAAAACCTTTAAATGCATCGGTCTATTTCGAAAACATCAAACCAAGGTTCGAGAATTATTTGCGGTTTCATCGGATCAGATCCTTGCGAGAGATGACGATCGCATGAGCAGCATTTGGGATATGAAGGATACGCAAAGTGCAGCCGATGCTCTTGAACAGGAAGCGATACCTTCTTCTGGATATGTCAAAGGTACATTCAACATGTACGGACACATTTGGCACATCGACGATAAAGGGACCGTTATTCACTGTAGTTCACTAGAAAAGGTCTCCCCCGCCAGTTTAACATTTTATGAACAAGACCCATTTCCAATTAGTCCAAAAAATGGATTGATAGTAAAGAATGTCTTTGCGAGTAAATCCTTGATCAAGAAACATCCCGATGATTCTTCAATCGAATCAACAGCAAAAGGAGTACAACATACCGACCTATTGATCATTGATGATAAACAGCAGCTGTGGCACACTCCTATACCTCAAGGACACATACCAAATGGAGCGATTAGAACACAGTTTAACAGCAGTTCATTAAAAACACCGAGTCATATTCAAACCAACTGGACCTTTGAACAAATACGCGCCATCACAAACCATACACCCTTAAAAGAGGTGCTTGAGTGTACGGATGCTTATTATCTAGCGTTGGCAACGTGTGTTGGTGAAACCAAAGAGATAGACAAAGGGTCCTATCTGCTGATATTGGACCACAAGGGTTCCATCTTGAAACGATCCGAAAGACTACCAGATGGGGTGCTACTCTTTGATCACCATCACAGTGTAGAATATACGTCCCTAATAGAGCACCAAGGAAATATCTACGATATCCACCTATACAATTGGACGAAGAACCAAACAGACAAACTCCACACTTGGCGAGGTGCACGCAAACCAAACAACGTGGTTGCACTCATGAGTGGTCAAGTACATAAGATGCTTATTTCCGACAAAGGACAGGGGAATGTTCAAGTCAGATATCTTGAGTATGAATATAATGGAACACCCTTGAACCCTGTGCTCTATTCAGTTGCTCAGCACCCCAATCTACAAAACAATGGACCGGGCAGACGGGTCTATGATCAGCCACGTGGCTTGCTATTTGGAATTACAGACCGTGAGTTTTGGAAGCTTGAGCCATCTGTACATCCGCGGATTAAACTGATCCCTACTCCTATTGAACTGGCTTATACAACCTACTTTAGTCCGATTAAAGATGGTGTGTCTCAAGGTTACAATACAAAAGATTACTTGGGTATCAATTTCCGAGGGGGGATACATCTATTCAAACAGAAGTCTGATCCTATGCGCATTGAACGAACAACATGGCTCGGAGAGGCACGTAAGGGATACTTCATACAATACGATGAGGACCACGGACGGATTTGGGTAAAACAAAATCGCGGACTCGTGGTTCTACAGTTAATGTGCGATACACACCCCATTGACTTTTCTGGTCAATGCGTCCAATACGTCGATTCTACACCTTCCGACGACGCAGACTCGCCGTCGCAGTAGTGCCCTTCAACACACCGAGGTCCCCGGTACTAATTTCGGCAGCATTGGCTTCATCCGTATCAATGTGCATTTCCAAAACATACTTTGGGGATACGCGAACCAACACATCGCCAAAGACAAGATCCCGACCACTGGAATCCACCGCGACCTCTACAACGTCTTTATCTGAAACACCGAAAGCATCTGCCGAATCGGGATCCATGTGAATGTGCCGGCGCGCACAGATCAAACCTTCTTTCAAGTTCAATTCTCCAGCTGGACCTATCAGTTTAATTCCGGGAGAATTTCGAACATCTCCAGAATTTCGTATCGGTGCATCAATACCGAGCGTATATTCATCGGTTCTAGAGATTTCAACCTGACAGGCGGGTCTGGTTGGACCAATCACGCGAACACCCTTGATGGTGCGTTTGGGACCCACCAAGTCCACCTTTTCATTGCAGGCAAACTGTTCCGGTTGTGAAATCATTTTTCGTACTGTCAATTGGGCACCTTCTCCAAATAGAGCCTCTACTGCCTCTTGGGTAAGATGCAAGTGTCTTGCGGATACAGCAATCGGAATCCCCTGTGGTTGCGACACCGAATCTTGATCTTGTTTCAAGGCATAAGTATCTAGTGCAATCACCATCTCTTCGTCCGCCCGAACCGCAAAGATTTTATTGCGAGAGGCATAGTGAGACACCTCTACCGCAGTATCCTCTGTCGATGGCCGCTGCGTATTGGCATCTTCGTCCAGTCGAAGTCCTAGAAAACCTAGGTTTTGACAGGTACGAGCGCGAACGACCTCCGAGTTCTCTCCAATACCGCCTGTGAACACCAACGCATCTATGCCACCCATTACAGCTGCATATGAGCCAATGTATTTGCGCAAACGATGAACAAAGACATTGATGGCTAGACGGCATCGATCATCCCCTTCTCGTGCCCGCTCCAAGATATCACGCATGTCATTTCCAACACCAGAGAGTCCTGTTAAGCCGGACCTTCGATTCAAAAAGGTATCCAACTCGTCTAGAGACCAGTCTTCCTTTTTGGCAAGTGCAATCAATGCACCTGCATCGACATCCCCCGCGCGAGTTCCCATCACCAACCCTTCCAGAGGGGTCATCCCCATCGACGTTTCAATCGATCGGCCATACTCTACGGCACATGCCGATGCTCCATTGCCCAAATGACACACGACAATGCGCAGGTCTTCAAGCGGTACATCCATCTTCTTGGCCACTTGCTGAGCCGACCATCGATGAGACAACCCATGAAAGCCAAATCTACGTATACCGTGCTTTGCAGCCGTTTCTCCATCGATGGCATAATACTTGGCGCGTCTTGGCAAGGTACTGTGAAATGCAGTATCAAACACGGCTACTTGAAGTGTCTCAGGATACTGAGCGTGGCACGCCTCAATCCCAGCAACATTGGCAGGAATGTGCAGAGGGGCAAGTTCTGTCAGCCCTTTTATTTCCGACAGTACCTCTGATGTAATCCGTGTGGGCTCCACAAATCGCTCGCCGCCATGAACCACCCGATGTCCAATGGCATCAATCGTCTCAATAATTTGCGACAAAATGTGTTCAACAGCCGCAGCATGATTGGCCTCTTGTAAGATCGTTTCAACTCCATTTACTGTACAGACACACTGTTCAGTACCAATTCGCTGAACACGAAAGGACTGCAGCCGCTGTTGATTGGTTGCATCAATCACATCTGCTTTGATGCTTGAAGATCCACTGTTGAGTACCAAGACGGCCATCGTTCACCTCTCGTTTATCCTGCGCTATACTTGAAAGGTGTAATGGGTCACACAGATTTTGTCGATCAAAATGATTTGCTAAATCCGATGCATGAATATCGTATCAATTACAACGTAAAGGCAAAGTCCTTCAGCAAGGCACCCGGTAAGTTTGACGATGACGTCGAACGATTGTAGTAACTCGAGGCTGAAAGTAACAAATCTTGCTCTACCGTAAGGGCTTCCAACTCACTTCCGAGAATCCGATGAACGGTATCATCAAAACGCATCACGTTGAGTGGTGCCACGATTTCCCCGTTCTCCACCCAAAAGGTCGCAAAACGGGTCATACCAGTCATACGACCAGCAGCCCTGTCGGAGTAATTTAGATACCACAAATTACCAATCCAAACACCAGTATCTAAGGCTTTTAGCACATCTTCAGTCGGCAGATCTCCTCCAGGAACAGACAAAGAATCCGGACTCTCTCCACCATTTGCGCCAGTGGTTTGAACACCAAACTCCTTTGCAGAACGAGGAGAGACAAGGGCACCACTCAACGCACCATTTTCAATGAGGGAGACTTGAGATGGGCGTCTGAAACCATCCGATTGAAAGTCTGGAGCCACCCCCCCCACAATATTTTCTATCAACGAGAACTTCTCGGATAGTCGTTGATCACCTTCTAAAAGTCCCAATAATGGAGTTGTTTTATTCTTGTGCGATGCCAGTCCAAATCCACTCCAGCTAAGCAAATCTAGAATTTCTGAGAGTGCCACAGGGGACAAGTACGCTCTTACTGAACCTGGCTTCAAGGTTTTGGATGGACGAGCCAGTAACTTCAACTGG
>CAJWHX010000187.1 GCA_913040875.1 uncultured Pseudomonadota bacterium
AGACATGCTCGACCGGTTGATACATGACCAGAATTGGCGTGTGATCGACCTGCTCCTCGACAATCCACGCATTACGGAGCGAGATGTTGTAAAGATTGCCGCTCGCAGACCGACTCAACCGGTGATCATCGAACTGGTGGCCAAGCATCCGAAGTGGTCGGGGCGATACAAAGTTCGTAAAGCCATCGTCTGCAATCCCAAGAGCCCGTATCCGTTGGCGCGATCTCTACTCGATACGTTGTTGCAGCAGGATATTCGAGATGTGATTGGACTTGGAGTCCTCGACGGTCAGCTGCTTGACGAGGCGCGGTTGCTTCTACGTCGTAGAGCAGGGGAACAACAAGACGATACCCAAGAGGCGATGGACGAGATGGAAGCCCTCATTGCCCAGTTTGACTCAGACTTACAAGCTGAAGCCGATTGGGTCTCAGAAAACGAGCGGAACGAACAAGAAGAAGTGGATGACTGGATGAACAGTGTGACTCAAGGTCTTATTGATGGGACGTTACCCTTGGTACCCGTTGGAGAAGATGAAGAGTAAGAAGACTGGGAAGGCTAAAAGAGTACTCTAGACTCTCGAAAGGACTTAGACTTCTTGGGCGTCCGTAATCTTTTCCTTGTTGGATTCTTTGACAGTATCTTCATTTTTGGAAAGAAGTTCGGCATCCTTTTCGTTCATACCCTCTTTGAAGGCTTTGACACCACGACCCATTTGTCCAAGTACTGTAGGTAACTTTCCAGCACCAAAGAAGATCATGACCACCACCAAAACGATGATGTATTCCCATGGACCACCCAAGCTAAAAACTGCGAACATTGCTCACCTCGAACCAAAATCTGTCAACCACTCTCGAATTATATCCTATTTGTTCGATTTTGCCCAGTATACGCTCCAATAGTGCCTATCATAAATCATCGTCCGAAATCGAATTTTCGTTTCGTATACGGAATCATTATTAGAGTACAGGAGTTAACAATGCTGAATATGATAGCCATCAAAGGAGATGAAACCCATCCATATTGTCCAAAGTGTGGCACAAATTTAGAAGGATTTGCCCTTGATTTAGATGAATCAAAGCTGTGTCCTCACATTCAATTTATTTATTCAGATTTTGCAGGTGAAGTGGTCTATTGTCATGATGGTTTAGATGCTCGAATTGTGAAGTCTGGCGGATATGGTTTCTTAAATACAGTCGGATGGGACAGTTGGCTGATCGAACAAGAATTGAAGACCTTGCAGGCGCAAGATGGCGTTTTACAGCTCAACGATGTACATCCAGTTGAAAGCATCATGAAGCGATTTGGACAATCGAATTGGTTTGCCATTTCTGTCCAATCTCAAGGATTTGCCTGTGGACCTGTCTTTGAAACTGTATATGTGGTGTACAATCTAAATGAGTAAATGTTCGTGGAAGTCTTAGTTTGTGGGAAAGGGCAACGTCCAAATGCCCAACTCAGTAACCCAGCCATGAATGAGGCTGGCAGGTGTCACATCAAAAGACGGATTCCAGACGGGTACATTGTGAGGTGCGATTGGGTGTCCGTGCACAGAACGAATTTCATCGGGAGGCCGTTCTTCGATTGGGATCTGTTCTCCTGTAGAACAGTGCCGATCCAATGTGGTGGTTGGCATCGCGATGTAAAAGGGAACATTGTGTGTCTTACATAAGAGTGCGAGTTGATAGGTTCCAATTTTATTGGCTGTATCACCATTGTTCGCCACTCGGTCACATCCAGCAACAGCCGATTGAACTTTACCAGACTGTAATAGAGCGCCAGCCATCCCATCTGTGATCAACGTGCAGGGTATTCCTTCCTCCATGCATTCGTAAGCCGTCAAACGTGCTCCTTGCAGATAGGGACGAGTTTCCAATATGTACACGTGAATGTTTTGACCGGCGGCGTGGGAGCTCCGGATCATTCCGAGAGCAGTCCCATGTCCAGAGGTTGCCAGAGCGCCTGTATTGCAAATGGTTAGTACACCTCCCTGAAGTAAGGAGGCTCCATGACTCCCAATGGAATGGTTGATTGCCAGGTCTTCTTCATGGATACGAATGGCTTCTGCCAATACTTTTGAATCCGGTATGTTCAATAGGCGATCCATCGCCCACTGTAAGTTGACTGCAGTGGGACGAGAATTTACCAATGTTTGAACAGCGCTTAATCTATCGACTCCATTGGCAATTGCCATCGCCAGCCCATATGCTCCCGCGATTGCAATTGCCGGTGCACCACGAACAATCATATCCGAAATTGCTTGTGCTACTTCGTTATGAGTGTGCAGCTCAAGCCAAACGGTCTGATGTGGTAAACGACGTTGGTCGAGAAGTCGTAAATGTGTACCGGTCCATTCGATGCTGTGCATTCGAACCCTCCCAAAATATTTGTCTTTGTTACTCTATTGTTAACCCAATTGGAATTGTATGAATACCCAACCTGTTGTTGATCTCAATCAAATGTACGCACAACTAAACACGCAGTTCTTTGATGGAAAGCTCCCAAAGATACCCTGTGTGTGGAATGGGAGATTGACTAGGAGTTTGGGTCGAACGAAGTACAAACGAAAGAATAAATCTTCAAAATGGAAGGTATTCCTAATTGATATTCAGCGAGGGATTACCGATCAGCACTTGCATAAAACGATGGTGCATGAGATGTGCCACGTTTGGGCGATTCATTACTTTCAAGAGACAGGTCACGGCGATGTCTTTTGGAGAAAGATGACTGCCTGTGGCTATCCGGATGGTCATACCTTTGGAGAGGGCGTCGAAATAGACAAATGGCAACGGATTGACCGAACAGAATGGCGGCTTCAACAGAAGGTGTCTTTTGATTCGGAGGGAACACAATGGATGGGGCGAGTCATTCGAATCAACAAACGTACAATTACGGTGAAGACCAGTCAACCCAAGGTTGAACGGTGGAGAGTACCTCCACAGATGCTACGCCCCAACTGGTAACGTTACTTATCTTCCGCAGAGTCATCATCTTGATCTGGTGTGCAGCTTCCATGATACAGTTCAAACTCTCTCTTGGTACTCTGTTCTTCGCAAACCATGCAAAAGGTTGCACAATCATGAGTGTCTCTCTCGAAAACATCCAATATGATCTCGCAGTCAGTGCAGTAGCAAGCCCATGGAACATTCTTTCGGAACTCCCTGTCGACCTCATATCCACCTTCCACCCAAGTGACGTGCTGTCGAAATTCTCCATCAACGTCATAGCCGTCAATTATTGCCATCTATACGCCATCACAGAGTGTATATCAAATCAGAAAGTGTTGACCTAATAGTCCTCATCCCCTTGAGAACCATCATCTGCTAAATCCTCAACTGGGTTCACGTGAACCACCTCATCATCTACAAATAGCAAGTCAACATCGACCAATGCATCGAGTTCACCAACTTCTGCAAACAGTGCTTCGCGAGTATAGGCATCGATGCCGTTGCGATAATTCAACGTTTCTTTCAAAGCAGTCGCTAAATCCTCACGAAAGCCTACCAACTCGGAGTCGTGACTTTCTGCGTGGTTGTCGACATCTTCCATGTATTGAATCAAACCTTCTAGTGCCTCTTTGATCTCACCACCAGAGAGCATCGCCAAGTCTACAAGATCATCTTGTTTCTGTTGAGGAATCTCTGCCGGGTCCCATTCTTCAATCTCTTTCCAACGAAGTTCCCACGTTTCCAGTGCCTGTTTGGCATTGATTTTGAGCTGTTTTCGAGACATGGGCAACTCCTATTGCTGTGGTTCATCAATTAGTTTACCTTGAAACCGATAAAATTGATCTGGAATTTGAACAAAAATCTGAACTCTTTTGGTTACTCTGTGACGAAGATACACCCAGATGATACGCAGGACGTAAATTTATGCGTGTCCGCGGTGATTTATCACAATTTATTGGGCATGCCACTGTATATCTTGAGCCCTTTGTTCTGCAACGCGAGCCTTTTCAGGCGACCGATATCTTGTCTAAGCTGCGGAGCGATACAAGACAATGTCTCCAAGTCTTCCATGGCTTCAAGTATGGTCTCTGCCATTCCTTGAATTCGAGGCCAAACGATCATTTTACACATGTGATATGTCAGGAGAGAGCCGTCTGGAAGTTGCCAAGCATCTGCCGCAGCAAGTAAGTAAGATACTTGTTTGGCGAGTAAGTCATCGACTGTAATTCCGCGCCCATGTAAGACGTCTAAGATCTGAAACAGTTCTTCTCGACAACGAGGGAACTGTTTCCAAGTGGCTTTTGGACGGAAGGTTCGATGTCCCTCAATCAGTGGAGTCCAATCTTCGATGGCTTGAATCCGATATTGGACTCGATCTGTAGAGAAGTCAGGGACTTCAAGCACCAATGCACGTTGAAGCAGCGCTGGTGGAGTCTTATCGAGTTCGGTTTTGTTGATGTGTCCCAAAAGAATCGTATTATCAGATGCTTTTAAACGCCACGCGTCATCTACGGCTAGACCGCCGACGACAGAAGGATCGAAGAAATCTTCCAATTCATCACGTCGTGTTTGCTCTGTTGCGTTTAGACCTTCTTTGCTTTGAAGGGTTTGGTACTCATCATGGTAGCGATCATTGTCTTCTTCTTTGTACAACTGAACCCCATCGCCAAAATACATCTCTTGGATCAGGAGGGATAGACTGTCTCGTTTGGCATGTGGATAGAGGTTGTCCATCCAGACAAAGTGTGGATTCCACAGCCCTACCTCTCCATATCTTTTTCGATATCCACCTTTACGCACAGCCAATCCGAAGTCGCTGTGTAAGAAGATGTCGCCGGATGAAGAAGGCTTCCCAAATAACTGGGCTCTATTTCTGGGCAATCGGATCTGATTATGAGTAGCCCCTTCAAAAACGACCGACAACAACTCGACCAGTATCTTTGACGGTGCGTTTTCTCCGACTAGAACGACCATCATTCCCATCTGCGGTGCAATCTGAACCGCCAACAAAAGCTGGTCCAACCACGTGTCAGAGCATTGAATCCCGTGTAGACGCATCGCACGACGGTACTCCATGTGTGTTGCAGTGGTTTGGAGGGGGCTTCCCAATGCCTTCTCAGAGAGGTTGTGTTTTTGAATGAGATTGCGTCGCCACCGGAGAAGCAACTGGTCACAGACACTGGCGGCTGTTTGTGTGTCCAAGAAGGCTTGACCTGCCATTGATCTGATGGCTGCCAACTCTTCGCCCTCTTCAATAATGCTGCATAACTGATCGATACCGTCGGTGTGCCGGTGCCATGTCGCCCATGTTTTGGCAACCCGAGTGCTTTGTCTGACGGGTTCGCCTCCAGATAGCATCATCAGAAATATGTCTGTACTTCGCTCTTTTAGCAATAAGTGATCAGATTGCGTCCATGCAGCAAGGGTTGATAACGCATTGGGCACCTCTTCTTTCGGGAGGGGTAAGTGAAAGGAGCGCGCCAACTCAACCACGGTGTGTGGTAACGCGGTCCGAGTATCCCTTGTGACCATCGGGACGCGTCGTTCTGTGTTGGTCGCCGGAAGGGTTACGGCTGGTTTGGTGGCTGCAGGAACCAGACTTCCAGAACTGGGCTTGGTTCCGTTTCTAAGTACATCAGCCCACATCTCCACTAGAGATTTGTGCTCATCCTGCGTGATTGATACTGCTACAAATGTTTCTTCGGTGGCATCAATAAAGACGGAAAAATACTGTTCGACTTCGCCCCACTCTTTACTGCTTGGAAAAGCCTGTTGGAGACGATTTTGAAAATGTGCACCGGCCTGATTGACGCACCACTGAAGGATCTTCTTTGAGACCAGTTTTTGATTGGCTTGCATTCGCCCAGGTACGCCCCATGGAGTGGATTCACTTGGCGATAGATGCAGCAACTGCTCAAGCATTCTTTTTGAGGCTCTTTTACTCTGAGGGGTTGCCATCAGACGACTTTCCATCAGTAGACGCTCTTTGATCTCTCGGTGCAATCTCTCGGTGTATGCATCTTCTGTTAGCGTTGTATTGAGCTCCCACTGTCCTTGTTGTACTTGAATTAAGATTCGGTCGCCAACCCGAACATTCGCGTGGAGTCTCATATTACTGGCGGACTCCATTTGTGGGTGGTCATCTTGCATTTGACGCAGTATTGGTGGGAATATTTCAATGAATGCAACCCCATTGACAAATTCGGCTACTTGAGCAGGATACGTCTTGGTAACGTGCATCTTGTGCTGGATGAGTGCTGACAGACTCGTCTTGGTGATCTCAGCATTGGATGCTTGCACCAAAATGAATGGCGATTCGGGTTTGGTCATTGGTTCAATTATACCAAAGTTCTATATTTGTGCCAACAGCCAACGGTGATCTCATGCCGAGAATTAAGGGTGAAATCAGCTATTTTCATCTATAGACTCGTTTGATTCACCGTCTTTAGTCAGTTGTGATGCTGGCATCCACAAGAGTAGAGCCATACCGGGAAGAGCCAGTACAGTACAGCAGAGGAAAAAACCCGTGTATCCGATGTATTCTACGATCCACCCCGATGTGGAACTGGCTATCGTACGGGGCAGTCCACTAATGCTTGTCAGTAGTGCAAACTGCGCGGCGCTAAATCGTTTGTTGGTGTGGCTAGCGATGAATGCTACAAATGCTGCCGTTCCCAATCCCACTCCGAGATACTCTGCAGATACCACTCCAAACAACAAAAGAAGATTGGGGGTCAAACCTTCTTGCAATACGATGGCTTCACCGCTCAAATTAGGGTATTGTGTTCGAAATGGTAAGACTGTTGAGTCCCACGCTAAATAGGCAAACCCCAGGATTGTCAGCAGCTGAAACCAACCGAAGGTCCACA
>CAJWHX010000188.1 GCA_913040875.1 uncultured Pseudomonadota bacterium
GTGTCACCCTGTGAATTCATCATCCACTCTCAACTTTGAAACGGGGAGGGTGGTTGAGATTTTTAGGGTGATGTGGTTGTTGGTTTGTTGATTGGTGGTTGGGTTGATGTAGCCGTTGGGTTTGTTGTTGAGTGGCTTGGATATTGACTTGTTATTGTTGTTTGATTGATCTGTTTTTTATCCCTCGATCTCAGCCCCTGTGTCACCCTTTGAATCCATCATCTACTCTCCGCTCTCAACTTTGAAACTATGGTTAAACTACGGTCGTTTGGTATATGGTTTGAAGGGAATATTTGTCTTCATTCGGGAACCAAATGTTTTTCCCACTGTCTTACCATGTAGAATAGACTCAAATCACAGGAATGGACATGATACAGCAACTGATTCTCAATACCCTGATGGCTTGCCACTCTAACGTAGCAGCAGCAGACACTCCAGACACGAGCTCTGAAACCAAGAAGACTGAAACAGAGAAGATAGACAATAAGACTGAAAAGAAGGCGACTGAAACCAAGAAGGAGACCGTAGAAGGGCTGCGATATACGGAGGAAGAGTTGAACGACATATTAAGTGGTTTTGAACCATATAAAGAACCGCCATGGCCCTCGTCATTGCCCGCACCTGTTGGGTTGGACAAGTTGCCCGAGATGTTTCCATCAAGCGCCGCGCTTGAACAATATTCATCGACGATACTCTTATCCGATCTCAGTTATTATGATCTTCGTTTCTATGATCAACCACAAGACAACCCCTATGAGTATGTGTGTAAACGATTGTGTAATTACACTTCAAATGAATCGAATGGTGCCATTGTTCGCCTGACAACTGTACGACACTGTAAGATGGACTTGATTGAGAACTGGAAAGAGGTAGTGGGCGCCGTTCAAGAGCAGGGGCGAGATGAACTGTTACCCCAATTGGAAGTAAAAGTCGGTGTGGTTTCATGCACCGGGTCTACTGGTTTAATAAAGCATGGCCGTGCTGCTACAACCCCCGCACAGTATGAAGCATTGGAGGATGATTGGGGCGGGTATTTTGCCAGACTCGCACAAGAAGAGGCAACGGCGGTCTTTGCCTTTGGTGAATTGCTTGAGCACTTGCAAGACTGGGAAGCACCATCCTCTCTGCAAGATTGGTGCAGTCGAATCATCGAAGAGGAAAAGGTGCACACCTTGATGATGTCGGGATTGGCACATCGAAATGGTCAAAGATCCGCAGTGGTACAGTTTCCAGAACCCAATCGAGTTTCGATGAAGGAGATGGCGATTCACAATGCATTAACGGGCTGCATTGGGGAAACATGGTCGGCGGTTGGACTCTGTCATCAGGCAGAACACGCCCCCAAGTACAACGGAGTCTTTAAAAGAGTTGCCAAAGATGAGACTTCTCACGCCGAGTTCAGTTGGGCACTGCACGATTGGTTGATGTCCAAACTCACAGAGGATGAACAGACAGAGGTTCTAGAGGCGATGCGAGAGATGCTGGCGACGACTCCTGAAACCAACTCCACAGGAGCACGGTCTATGGGGGAAATGAGTGCGAAGACCACTGTACGAGCATGGAAGGTGTTTTCGAATCAGATTGAGATGATGATGGATGATGGATGATCAGTGATGAGTGACGATCGTCGGTTTGCAGAGGCTGTACGATCTGCAAATTGAGAGGGCGTGATCGTCCGATAGCCCCTGTCAATCCTCCTGTATTTATCGAGTATGAAATACGCAAAGTCAGCGTTCTATGTGTGTTATTTACGCCCTATATACCTTGACAAAATGACGATATTTGGTTAAATCCGAACAGTTTGAAAGTGGAAATAAGAGGGTGTTATGCAGTGGTTGATGTTTGTGTTGGGATGCGGAGAAAAGGACTTGGATACGGGTGCGGAAGAGCCCATAGAGGATACTTCACCAGAAGAGGATCCTGAAGAAGAAGAGGAAGATACCGATACAGAGGATACCGATACCTCAACACCAGATGAGCCAGCAGAGCACACCATTGAAAACATTCAGCAGGGACTCATTCCAACCGGTGAGACAGTCACCCTAGAAGATGTGATTGTATCTTCTCCGGCTAACTACTACGGATTTTACATCACCACCGCGAGTGGCGGTCCGTACTCTGGAATGTTTGTATATTATTACTTTGATGACGCGATCTCTCTCAACATTGAACAGGGAGACATCCTGACGATTACTGGAGAAGTTTGGGAATATCCAGACACCTGTGAGGACGGTCAAGACAATGATGGAGATGGCTTGGCAGACGCCGAAGATCCAGATTGTCAAGAAGGGAGTCAAGAAATTGAGTTGTCCGATTATCAAACGATGACCGAGTTGAAACTATTGGATCCCGGCGACATCAACAAGACTGGTGAAGCCGAAACAGAACCTTCGATAACGATCGTGGATTCAGAGTTGTTGACAGCCCCAGAAACGGCAGAAGCCTACGAAGGCGTATTGGTTCGCATTGAAAATGGTACAGTAACCACTGAACTCGATGATGAAGGTAGATGGGCCATTGACTCTGTGATGGTGGATGACTTGTTCAACGTTCAGCCCGGATTGATCAATGATGGCGACACCTTCGATGTTGTACAGGGAATTCTGCACTACAGTGCTGGAGACTATAAGATTTTACCGCGCAGTCAAGATGACTTGAGTGGCTGGAATCGAACCTGTATGGGAGAGCGATGCATTTGGGAGGCCACTGAGGGTGAGTTGGTGATCTCTGAGTTTATGGCCAATCCCCACAACGATGGAGACTGTCTCGATTCTGAAGGGGAATATGTTGAAGTGACGTATGTATCTGAGAGTGGACAGAAACTAGACTTGAGAGGGCTTCAACTCTCTGATGAAAGCAAGACAGAGTTCGTGACACAGCACGTGGTTCTGGATCCCGGGATGTCTGCTTGGATTTCCGTTGGAGAAGATAGTTGCTACGGCAATGCCAATGTATACTTGGGCAGCACCAGTTTCAGTCTCAACAATGGTGGAGATACACTCTCGTTGTTTCACGACAATATTGATGGACAGCGATTGGATTTTGACGACCTGACTTATACAGGCGATTGGGTGGAAACCGGTGTCTCTATTCAGCTGTCTGCAGACAAAATGACCGCAACTGAGAATGATGATGGAAACAACTGGTGTCTTTCGACAACCGTGATTGGAAACACTGTAGATCTAGGAACTCCAGGTGAACCCAACGCTGTTTGCGAGTAAGGCAGTTTTTGGAATATAGGGACGGCAACTCGTTTCATCGGCTATCCTACAAATTAGGATGAAGGAGATGGGACCATGGTATACCAGTTAATACTCAACACGTTGATGGCCTGCCAGCCCAAAGTTCCAGCTTCAACCAGTTCAGTAGTCGATGCAAAACAGGTACCCGAATCAAACGATCCAGAATCTCGATCAGGGAATGATAGCAGGAAAGACTTGTGGCCATCAGCATTGCCTGACCCCATTGGTCTTGAAGATCTGCCATCAGTAAAACCCACCAGTGACGCGTTGCAATTTTATGCGAGTGAAGTATCGTTACGCGATTTAAGTGACTATGAGATTGGATATTACGATCAATATTCCAAGAATCCACAGCATTATCTTTGTAAAAAGATGTGTGCTTTACACCCAGAGGTATTCAATTCATCGTTCGATATGTACGATATCGAGAACTGTCGGATGGATCTGATCGATAATTGGAAAGAGGTCGTTGGAGCGGTTCAGGAGCAAGGCCGAGAGAAACTGTTGCCTCAATTGGATGTACAAGTTGGTGTGGTTGAATGCAATGGAAGCCTCGTACATGTTCAGTTTGGCAGGGCAGCCACAACGCCCGCACAGTATCAATCATTTGACGCAGACTGGGGTGGGTATTTTGCCAGACTGGCACAAGAAGAAGCGACGGCGGTCTTTGCCTTTGGTGAATTGCTTGAGCACTTGCAAGACTGGGAGGCACCAGCATCGCTTCAAGACTGGTGTAGTCGAATCATTGACGAGGAAAGAACACATACCCTGATGATGTCAGGATTGGCACATCGAAACGGTCAACAGTCCGCAGTCGTACAGTTTCCAGAAGTCAACAGAGTCTCGATGAAAGAGATGGCGATTCACAATGCGCTAATGGGCTGTATTGGGGAGACGTGGTCTGCAGTGCTGCTTCGATATCAATCCGAACACGCCCCCAAATACAACGGGGTTTTCAAACGAATTGCTCAGGATGAGACTTCTCACGCCGAGTTCAGCTGGGTATTGCACGAATGGCTGATGTCTCAACTTACGGAGAGTGAACGGGAGGACGTCATTCAAGCGATGCGAGAGATGTTGTCTACTCTTCCAAAATATAGGTATGCTGAGGAGATAGGGGAGATGAGTCCAGAAGTATTTGGCCTAGCGTGGGAATATTTTTCAGAACACCTAGAGACGATAGTTGTTTAAGCATACTTGTTGTTTTAATCCCGCTCAACCAAGCACTCTCCAATCCACAGCCCTTCCAAATCTGAGGCGACGAAAGCCCGTACAGCATCGTTTGCGGTACAGACGATCGGTTCCTCGTGCATGTTGAAAGAGGTGTTGATGAGGACTCCGTGCCCGATGCGTTCATCGATCAGGGTCAGAAGGTCATAGAGGTCTGGATTGGTGTCTCGGTCTAGAACCTGGGGACGGGCGGTCCAGTCTACGTGGACGGCAGCGGGGCAGTACTGCTGAAAGAGTTTGGTGGTGGGTGTGCAGACCGTCATGAACCGCAGTGACTCCTGCACCTTGTGGGTGTCGGTAAAGTACTTTTCGACATCGACATCCCGTATCAGTGGGGCAAAGGGCATGAACTCTGTGCGCTGGAGCCTTTTGTTCAGCCTGTCGTTTAAGGTATGGTCATTCGGGACTGCCAAGATACTTCGATTGCCCAACGCACGTGGACCCCATTCCATCTTTCCGCAGGCACGCGCCACCACTCCACCAGAGCAGAGGATGTCGGCGATGCGCTCTAGGTCTACTGAATTTTGCGTGAGGTTGTTTCGTTTGATGGCCTTAAAGACGTCTGTTCGGGGCGCTTCGAAACCCAAATAGGCATTGGGTAGGGCTGTTGGTGTGGCATTGGCGACTTTGAGGGCGGCTCCCAGTGCGAGACCACCATCTCCCATATTCGGGACCACCCACAGACTCTTTACACATTCGAGTGCAGCCAATCGTTGGTTCATCTTAACATTGGCGAAAATCCCGCCGGCAACAACCACATCGGATATTCCAGATTTTTCTACCCAGTGTGAAATGTAGTCGCACATGTTTCGCTCTAGAACGAGTTGTGCTGATGCCGCGACCTCGGCAGGCGTGAACTCTTTGCAATATCGCCAGAACTTGTCGTCTGGTTGTGCTGGTTTGGATACTGAGACACGGCTGAATCGTCCGCGTTTGCTGTCAAAGTAGACCGATTTCTGAAAGTGATCGACGAGTGCAGAAGGGGGTTCTGCAAGGGCTGCAAGTCCAGTGATCTTGCCTTCATGCCTGAGTGGTGTATACCCCAAAATTTCTGTAACCCTCGAATAGAACATCGACATCGAAGAGAGTCCAGACTGGCTCCACAATGAATGCAGTGTGTTTCCTTCACCCTTCCAGGCGCTTGCAGACAGCCCATCTCCCATCGCATCAATCGTCAGAACCAAACACTGGTCTTTGCTTTGGGTCCGATAGGCAGATTCTGCGTGGCACCGATGGTGATCGAGCATTTTGAGTTGGTAGTTTTCGAAGGGACGCTGTTTGAGATTCTTGCGAATGATCCGTGCAGAGGCTTGGATTTCAAGCTGTTCCAGACCCATTTTTCGCAGGCTCGACTGGTACACCAGATATCCATGCAACTGAGTGGAGAATTGTCCTTGAGCCTTCGCACTTTGATGCCGTTCGGGGAACTGTCTAAGAATGGCTGAGGGGGTGAATGAAGAACCCACCGCCACGACGTCGACATCTTTATACGCTACACCGTGTGTGGTCATCAGTTGATCAATGGCACCCCATGGAAATGCACTGGAGTTTTTCACTCTGTCAATACGTTCTTGGTTCACTGCACCGACCAATACTCCGTCAATGACCAGTGCGGCACCGGCATCATGATTGTCAACGATTCCCAGAATGATCACAACGATATCCTATAGAGTAAGAGGGTAAAGATACTCTAACCTGACTTGTCCTCAAGTTCGAGGAGTCAAGTGGTATCTGAACCAATTGGTCGTTGAGTTTTAGGCAGAGGGCTTGTCGTACTAGTATCTGCCATGCTCCGATAGTCTCTGTACGGTCCATTTTAAAGGCTTCACACTTGTATTGCGATGATCTTTAATGAGGGGTATCCAACCACTGTTCAAACGAGCTGCGGCTTCCAATATGCAGATCGACAAATCCTCGTGTAGATCATCCGAGTAGGTTCTTCTAGACCTTCCGAGATAGTTGACGGCAACCACGTCGACATCTTCAGGTTTATCATCCATCCAAAGGTCGTTGATCGTTGGTGGTACATAGTCATTCTTTGAAGAATTGGACTGCTCTGTTCGGACTGTCAGATGTTGTTCAAGATCATTGACGAGTTTGGTGAACCGACATACGACTACGTTGCCCAATTTTCCATTGTGCACGTGCCCATGCCACCCATGGAGTAGCCTGTGACATAAATGCGCCTTTTGTCGATGGAAGGATTATTACGTAACCGTAACAACAATTCCGAGACCCACCGTTTCGGCGGCTCATACCACTTTCCATCGCACCTTGGCGAGGCAATGATGAACGTGGAGGTGGCGAATTTCATGCCTT
>CAJWHX010000189.1 GCA_913040875.1 uncultured Pseudomonadota bacterium
CCCTGAATCAATCCGAGCTTGAATCCGCGCCGCAGACTCCTCAATTCTCAATTTTGGTACACCTTGTTCAATCGCTTCCGGCATCCCACCCAACTCTTCGATTTCTTTTAGGTGCTCCTTCGCCTTGGCATAGATTTCATTTGTTAACGTCTCTAGCGCATGTGACCCACCGAAGGGGTCCGCTGAGTCACAGATCCCCGTTTCCAACTGAAGCAACAGTTGAGTATTCCGAGCAATACGAGCCGAAAAATCAGTTGGTAAAGCCAGAGCTTCGTCAAGTGAATTCGTGTGTAAAGATTGCGTATGACCCAATGCTGCAGATAGTGCCTCTATCCCTGTTCGAGTCACGTTGTTGTAGACATCTTGGGCTGTTAAGGACCAACCACTGGTCTGGCAATGGGTTCTCAGCATCTGCGACTTGAGATTCTTCGGGTTGAATTCCGAAAGCATTTCTGACCAAAGACGTCTTCCTGCCCGTAACTTGGCAATCTCGGTATAGGTATCCATACCTATCGCCCAAAAGAAGGATAGTCTTGGCGCGAAGGAGTCGACATCCAACCCTGCACCTATCCCCGCTTTCACATAGGCTAGTCCATCAGCCAAGGTGTACGCCAATTCCAAATCTGGTGTCGCACCCGCCTCTTGCATATGGTATCCAGAGATGGATATGGAATTGAATTTTGGCATGTTCGCAGCGGTATACTCAAATATATCTGAGATGATTCTCATAGAGGGCTTCGGTGGATAAATATAGGTATTTCTCACCATAAACTCTTTGAGAATATCATTTTGAATCGTGCCACGAAGTTCTTCAAGCTTAGCGCCTTGTTCCAATGCGGTCACAATATACAATGCCAAAATTGGTAGTACGG
This sequence comes from uncultured Pseudomonadota bacterium, assembly GCA_913040875.1. Next base: position 873 of record CAJWHX010000189.1, read on the forward strand.
CACCATTCATCGTCATGGAAACAGACATTTTATTCAGGGGGATTCCAGAGAATAAAATCTCCATATCCAAGATGGAATCAATGGCAACACCGGCCATTCCAACGTCACCCATCACCCTAGGATGGTCAGAATCATATCCACGATGGGTCGCCAAATCAAAGGCTACCGACAGCCCCTTTTGTCCTGCAGCCAAATTGCGTCGATAAAAAGCATTGGACTCTTCAGCCGTTGAAAAACCAGCATACTGACGGATCGTCCATGGACGCTGAGCATACATCGTGGCATAGGGTCCTCGTGTAAATGGCTTGACACCTGGAAATCTATCCGTACCTTCCTCTGATGGAGGAGTCCATGTTTGTGTCTCTAACCCGGAGGGAGTCTGTACAGACTTAGAGTCTGGATCCTCTAAATGTACCGACTGTTGAACGATAGACCAGTCTGGATTCAGCATCATGGTTGACCTCCCGCAGTATCGATATCTATGTATTGTAACACCTCACCCCAACGTTCTAGCATGTGTACACCTTTGTAGATTGGAGTGCATTGAAAATCGAGCGCAGACTCCAACTCTTTGGGCAATCGACCAACCACCCAAACGGGAGATCCCCCGCTGTCCTGTAGATTTCGCACAGTTTCTTGAAGATTTACCGTATAATCGGCTGCAGTGCCCACGACACATCTGAGAGAGGCTGAGGCATCGCATTGAGAGTGTTCCACTACTTCTCCTGTTAAACCAACTGTCGCCAGTTGCTGCTGCAGATACTCCAAACGAGGTTTACAATCGATTGCAGAACCCAGGCAGACTATCTGTACGGACACTGGTAATCTGGCTTCAAACTGAGCCCGCACAGTTTCGATTTGTTGAACGTCTCGAACAAATAGTTTGGATGCCGACTCCACCCACTCAGTGCCCAGTCGTTCTGTGGGATTCGCAAATGCTGTCACACCAGTAACGCCTTCCTTCTGAGTAGATAGGAGAGCCTGTCTGGCATCGCGCAGTTGATGAATACGTTGTGAGAATCCATTGTCGATCAACCCCTGAAGTCCCTCTTCTGAACAAGAGACAAACTCAGTCCATACTTGTGCACACAGCTCCTGTGTCTGACTCTCAACTTGATAGGACCCAAACAACGGATCCATCCAATTGTCCAATCCAGACTCTTCTTTGAGCACAGCATGCATATTTTGTGCAATACGATGAGCATGCTCAGACGCTGTAGATAGCGCATCATACCCATGAATAACCAAGCCATCAACACCGCCCCAAACGGCACCTACTGAAGCATACAATCCTCGCAACATGTTGTTGTGCTCATCCGCTCGCGAAAACATCCGAATCGAAGTCTCCGCACAAATGTAGGGATATTCAACTGCCATATCAAGTTGACTGGCCAGTCCATGCATCAGCTGTCTCAATGCACGAAACTTAACGACAGTCTGCATGATATTGGAGTCTGTAGAACAATGAAGCCAAGCCGACTTCCACGGTATTCCTCTCTTGGCATATTGCAAAAGAGACAGCAGTGCCCAAAGCAGTTCTTCTTTCGCCGTCCCACCCAGTTCAAAGACAGTCGCAGTATCAATCGTCAAAGGATGGTCGCCGTCTTGTCCCTGTAACAAGTCCAATACAGTCTCTATTTGCGAGTTTCCTCGACACTCACCACCATCAAGTAATTTTAACGCAAAGGGGTCGGCATGAATGACGCTATTACTCTGCTCTTTCAATCGAGTGATCAACTCTGAAACACTCTCACCCACAACCTCAATACGACCAGTATGTTCAGAGGGATCGTCAGTCTGATACACTCGAGAAAAAGCTGGATTCACACCTTCTGTCCACTTCGCTGCCGTATCAAATTTTCCTGCAACTCTACCTTGCATTTCCAAGGTGTTCCAGCTCTGTGCCATCCTCATGGACGTAGCATATTGTTTGGGTCGGTCAGCGTACACCACATTTGTTGTCAATCCTGATAGACCTAGTTTGGTCAATGAGGACAATGGCTTACCCTTTAACAGCTTTAGGGCTCTGCCTTCCCACAGATTTCTCGTAGATTCATCTTCCTGCATGAAAAACCTCCCACATGTTGAAGACTAATGTAACTCAAATGAACTTAAACTTACAAAAGGAGAGCCTTCACCCGATTGAGTCACCTTAAAATTCAGACAACACGCTCGACTCTTATCGGTCAACTCTCAGTAATCAGACACAACTCCCATAGAGTGATCGGATCCTGACTGACAACTCTTCGAATCGACAACTCTGTATTTTGTCTAGACAGAAGGTTCAACCATTTTCGAGTCGATGTAGCGTTGGTGTTTCGAATAAACAATCGTTTCAAGGACGTCAGTTGCAGCAATACACTGGGAAACTCTTCCAACTCCGTATGAGCCAAATATAAGGTCTCAAGTGTGTGCAACATATGAAAAGCCTCTGGTATTTGCTGTATCGGATTCATCGAGACGTCGAGCCAGCGTAGATATTGCATGTGCATCAGTGCCGCTGGTATCGTCCTTAATCCGTCTTGATCTGTCCTTCTGACCAATGTTCTACGTTCGTACCGCAGACACAACACCTCTACATTCCTACAGAAATCGTACCATCGATCATCGGTAAAGAGTTCTGCGTTTGGAGGTATCTTCAACACTTTTAGTGTGGCAGACCAATCTGGAGTCCCCTCCCACTCACTCAATTCTCTGGGCAATTCACAATATCGAATCGGCGCATCGTGCAACACAGCACACCATTCACGCCATACATCCAAAGACACAGCGGATGCATCCACTCCTCGAATGTGGCTCAAGTCTTTCCCACGCAGCGTGAGTGAGGGTGGACCGTCCAACACACATACCCACTCAGAACATGTAAACTTAACAGGGTCGACCAATTCCAAATTTGAGGAGTACACCCAGCACAGTTTAGCATCCGGTACACAACCAGAAAACCGATTGGGGAGCCACAATCTAGACAAGGTAAAACAGTCCTGAAACTGTAAAGGAAAACTGACATTCCTAAGAGACGCCAAGTTCAGATGGTCAACCCCTTGTAGACACATATCACCACAGATCGCATGCATCGTCAGAAGCCAAACTTTTACTGTGTCGATGTGAGACGAGTAAAATCGGTCCGAAAATCCAGTTGGGTTGCCGACATCATCTATTGACAGTTGTCCATGCAACCATTCTAGAAATATCGGTTTGCGCTGAATATACCCTTCAATAACCTTCATATTAGTGTGAAGCCTATCGATGCTCTCAACGTTCAAAGCCTGTATGCAACGGGAAATTTTCTGCTGTATTGACGCGGACATACCAAAAGTGTACTGTATTCTTAGCAAATGACATAATGAAATTTGAGTTGACTATTTGCCGACAATGCCGTCCATCAGATATGATGGGGGTAATTCTCTCACAACTTGATTAAGGACCCTGCCATGATCAATCACCCTCCTGGTTCCCCTGCCGAAATTGCGAAGTTCAACGAGATACAACAGAGATTGCCAGATCTATGGGGTATGGTCAATCGTGACAACCGTGTTGAACACACCATATTGGTTGTACCTTCTTTATCCTTAGACTCTAGAGAATTGGATAAAATCAGCGGTGTTCATCACTATGAAGAACGCCTATTGTACACCCTGATGTTATTGCGGAACTCTAGAACCCGAGTGATCTTCGTAACCAGTCAAGCGATCTCCAGTACCGTAATCGACTATTATCTTCACTTACTCGGTGGTGTTCCAACGGCCCATTCTAGACGTCGACTAATCATGTTGGACTGTTCCGATGCATCCAGTCTTCCTCTTTCCGAAAAGATTCTACGTCGTCCACTGTTGATGGAACGAATCAAGAAGGCCATTGGCGATCCCAAACTCGCTCACATGATCTGCTTTAACTCAACATGGCTTGAACGAACCTTAGCCGTGCAGCTAGACATTCCATTGTATGCAAATGATCCCGCACTCAACAATCTCGGTACCAAAAGTGGATGCCGTGAGGTGTTTCGGGATGCGGGGATCTTATTCCCAGATGGCTTTGAGAATCTTCAAGACGAAGAGGAGATCGCACAAGCACTCAACGATCTCAAAACACGAAATCCTGAAATGAGGCGTGCCGTTGTCAAATTAAACGACGGTTTCTCAGGGGAAGGAAATGCTCTATTCTACTTTGACAACATCGATGCAACTGATTCAGTCGAACGTCTCAAACAGATTCGCGCTGAGCTACCCAACTTAAAGTTTGAAGCCCAGATGGAACACTGGGACAGTTATATAGAGAAGTATCGAGACATGGGCGGGGTGGTTGAACTCTTTGTAGAAGGCAAAAATAAACTGTCACCATCTAGTCAATGTCGTGTAAACGCAGTCGGAAAACCTGTCCCCATTTCGACGCACGATCAAGTCCTTGGTGGTGCCACTGGGCAGGTCTTCTTGGGTTGTACATTTCCAGCACATCCAAGTTATCGAATGGAAGTCCAAAACTATGGACTAAAAGTGGCGGATGAGTTGGCCAAACGCGGTGTCATGGGACGATTTGCAACAGATTTTGTCAGTATCCCTACTGAAAATGGATACAAACACTACGCCATTGAAGTCAATTTACGAAAAGGTGGTACTACACACCCATTCTCAACCTTACGATTTCTCACCGATGGCTCTTATGACCCAGACACAGGGGAATTTTACGCTCAAAATGGACAAAGCAAATGTTATTTTGCTTCTGACACACTACAGTCCGCACAGTTTAAAGGTCTCTTTCCTGAAGACTTAATTGACATTGCCCTGTTCCATGACCTACACTTCCATAGAAACACAGAACGCGGAACGGTTTTCCATCTGATGGGTGCACTCAGTGAGTTCGGGAAACTTGGAATGGTGTGCATCGGAAACAATCTTAAGCAAGCCAAATTCCTCTACAAAAACACAAAAAAGGTACTACACGCTGAAGCGAAAAAGTTGCAAGATGACATCATCCTGAATCAACTGAAATAGACCGGCTAATGGTTTCACATAAGGGAAACAATATGTTGAACAAATTTGAAAAATCACTGCTCCCGATGGCTCTCCTAGTCCCATTTGTTGGATGTGCCTCAGACAATGAGATCTCCGTACAACGACAAGAACTGAGAACCGATGAAAACACCTACGATATCGAAGTCGTAGCCGTTGGTGAACGAAAAACAATCCCAATAACCTTACAGAGTGTCGGTCCTGGAAGTGTGACCGTGTACAGCATTACCTCCTCCGATCCAGATCACTTTGTTGTTCTACCATCTTGGGCCCAAACAGATTCCGATGGCGATGGAGTCGCAGACCAACTTAAGTTGCAGCGCGGTAGCGAAAGCGAACCAACACAGGAAATCGTAGAGATCAACTTCCGACCCGATGAGGATGGCCTGTTTAGAGGACAGCTTACAATACTATCCGATGACTCAACAACAAAAGAACGAACCGACGACGATAAAGCCATCATTCGAGTCGCCCTAAGAGGTGTGGGTAGAGTCCCCTGTGCAGAGGTATTTCCAAAACAAGTTGACTTTGGCAGGCGACCGGCCGGAGGCTACTTTTCCGAACCGCTGACACTCAGAAACTGCGGAGAGGCACCTCTCACCATATCGAGTTTTCAAGTCGATGGTTCCTCCTCCTTTTATGGTGCATCAGCCACCCCCATCTACATCTTTGAAGGAGAAACCAAATCTGCCGAAGTGGCATGGATCCCCAGTTCCAACAATCCAGAATCTGGAGAAATGAACATCACCATCAACGATCCGAATTTTCCAGAAGGCATCCCGTTGGTCGGGAATGATTGTGAACGTTCAAAGTATGAAGACTGGGACCAAGATGGAGACGGCTGGCGTTCATGCTTGGGAGATTGTGATGACTCC
>CAJWHX010000190.1 GCA_913040875.1 uncultured Pseudomonadota bacterium
TGTTCATGCCGATTGATCCAATCCAATGGGATTACAGGAGTCCCGTCGGTGTGAATCCATCGTTCAACGCGATGTGGGATTTGTTCAAGCAACAGCTTCAATAACGGGAGTTGGACACCATCAGAGAGTACCCAAAGTTCCTCTACAGATTCTTGTATGGGATGCGTGAGATCTGTGATGGTTTGCCCGTTAATCTTGGCTGCCCACCATTCTGCAAGACTGCTCAAAGAGGGCGACGAAATCATCAGCCGAGTGATGTGTTCAAGAGGTTTTGGGGCGCACCAAGGTTGATCCGCATGACTGCCATCACACAACGGGTGCAGAGAAGAGCGCTTGCATATGCATCGTTTAGGAGTCATACCAATCTGGTTTAACCAGCGCTTGATAGTGCTCCACATTGAAAGGATTGACGCGTTGTTTCAGAGCCTCGACAGCCATTTTTGCAGAGACTTTGGTAAACCAAATGTACATGTCTCGTTTGTAGTCCACACTGCTAAATAGGCCTCTAAGAAGCCACTTTCGATTTACGAATTGCTCGTTCATCCGGTATAGTTCCATTGCAATTTCATCTTTGGTCATGTAATCCGAGTCTAGAACAGGAGTGAGCCAGTCGAAATTATCGAAGTCCTCTTCGGTGATGTGACCATTGCGGATGGCATCGTCGTAGATGATGGTTCCCGGTACTGGGGTGATGGGATGGAAGGCTGGAAAGTCAACGTCTAATTGTTTTGCCATGTCCACTTGCAGCTGCAAAGTGTCCTGATTCTCGTTTTTTACACCGACAATAAAGGTGCACTGAATGAAGACTTCTGGGTAGTGGTCTTTAAAAATCTGTACCGCTTCTGTTGCAACACCACCGGCGTAGAAACGCTTATCGAGTCCTTTTAGATTGTCGTCTTCGGCTCGTTCAACACCAATAAGAATGTGGCTCATCCCCGCTCTGATCTGGGCACCCAGAATGCCCTTTTTGTGATCACGAACCACGCAATCGGCTCTCATGAAGGTCATCCATTTTGTTTTCATGCCCGATTTGATCATCGCTTCTGAAAACTCCAAGTTGAACTTTGGATCAATGTTCCAGCTCTCGTCTACCCAAACGTAGGACCGTTTTCCATATTGATAATACAACTCTTCGATCTCATCCATCATTCGATCGACAGATTTACTCCGCCATCGAGGGGATAGAGTTTCGTTGCCATGTTCATCTACTTTTCGATCGGCCATGGTTGTCCACCATGCGCAAAAGGAACATTTTGACGTGCAACCACGCGAGTGATGCAAGGTTGTTCCGCCTGGAGAAAAGAGATATCGGCTCTTGCCATACAGGTGCATTGGCATCATGTCGTAGGCTGGTTTTGGTAAATCATCTAGATTTTTTATGAGTGCTGCCGGTCTGGTTTTCACCATCTCCCCATCTCGGCCGAATGCAATCCCGTCAATGTGTTCCCAGTTGTCCGTTTCGTTCTCTACTGCCCGTAAAATGTTGGCAAAGGTGATTTCACCTTCACCAATGCAGATAAAATCGATGTTCGGATGGTTGGCATAGCGATGCGCAAGGTTGGTAAAGTGTCCACCCCCGGCAACGGTAACGGCTTCGGGAGCAGCCTGTTTACAGAGTTCAAAGAATCGGAGTGCCTCTGTTGCGTATAGGGCGTGGTTTTCTCCACAGCCAATGACATGGGGTTTAAAGTCTCGAACTTTATGATAGAGTGAGCGCCAGCCAATGTGCAGTGGCATACAATCGATGACTTTGACTTCGTGACCTTCTGCACGCGCTACTGCTGCCAATGCAGGAAGAGCCTGTTGCAGAAGAAAGTTGTCTCCCTCACTGGTGTAAGGCCAGTAGCATCGAGGAGGTTGAACGAGCAATACACGCATTGTAGAATCCTAAGAATGGAAAAGTAGATATGTCTAGAATAGACGATTTGAAGACATCAGTCGAGTTCAAAGTGGCTTTTGTGCAATGACCATCCAGGCTCTGTTGAGCTCTTTAGAGATGGGATGGGTTCTGAGACGGTGTTCATATTCAAAGAGTTCCTCGATATCGACATCTCCCATTGCCCATTCAAACGGACCAGAGAGAGTGTAGTGACTGCGTTCGATGAACGTGATCTGAAAGTCTTTCAAAAGTTCTTTGATGCTGTCCTCAGTGTATGTGCGAATCCATCGATCGTGTGGAACATGTACAATGCCGGTGTCAAAGAAGGATTTTAGAGTATGCGGGGCAACATCTCGAGCCATTGGCCATCCCCATCGAGCTTCGACACTCAATAAGAGCATTCCTCCCGGTTTGAGAGATCGATGGATATTGGCGACCACCTTTTCTGGATCTTCGACATAGTTCAGTACTTCGCAAGCAAGAACCGTATCAAACAATCCCAAATCTGGCATGTGTTCAGCCGTACTCCAATGAAAATCAATGCTCCCAGAGGCTCCAATTGCATGAGAGAGATTGCGCCATATCGACCTCAAATCGGGTTCAATCACCTGTACTTCCGCACCATTTTGTAGTGGGGTTTGCCCTAGTCTTCCGACTCCACCGCCGACATCCAAGACTCGTTTGGCGGTGTGCAATATCTCTCCCCAATACTTCATGTACAGTGCACGTTCGAGCATTTTGTCATCGTGGGTGGGGGAGTTGGGATCTAGAAAGTCCATCCATTCGGGATGCTCTGTCCAGTAGCGAACCATGCCCTCTAAATTTTCTAGGGGCGCTGTCGGTGCTGGAAGACCCATGTGAATGTCTTTGAGACGGGTGTCCAGTGGAGGTAGCCAAAATGAAAGTCCGAGCCAGTCGTGCAGCTGGGCACACGGATACCCCAATCCGACCGATTCTGGAAGAGAAGGGAGGGGCTGTGTGTGTGGTGTAGCATGTAAGAGAGAAATGGAGACTCCAATCCAGACGTTGTCAAACATAGAAAAAGCAAGAGTTCCCTAAGGTCTTCTTGCTTTTCTGCTCATTACAGTTCGATTTCGCATACACGAGGTCGATCATGAGCCGACAATTCAAAATAGCTAAATTACTTGTTCCCAGGTGGTTTGGGACGGGGAGAAGGACGCCAACGCATAGTGTCTCCAGATGAAAGGTTGATGAATACAATGAAAATAGAGTCAAAGGTCTCTATCTCTATTGTACTCGATTTGAGAGGATTGTCCACCCTCGTTTTTATACACAGACATTTGAAGATGCAATAATGCCCTGTAGATCGTATGCTGTTGCTGTATGAACGCTTTGTTCGAAGTTATAGTCTGTCGATAGAACACCGGTGTTTGAAGGACAGAATCGACTAGAACAGTTTTCCTTGACCCGCTTTGTAGTTTATGTGCTGTCGTCCGCGTGCTGTGATTACCCGTCCTTGCTGAGTCCGCTGCATAAACCCTTTCATAATGAGGAATGGCTCATACTTTTCGGAGATGGTGTCGGATTCTTCTCCGAGAGCAGTCGAGAGATTGTTGAGTCCTACAGGACCGCCATCAAACTTGTCGGCGATCGTGTGGAGTATTTTTCTGTCGGTGCTGTCGAGTCCAACCTCATCAATACCCAATCGTTCCAGTGCAAATTTGGTTAAGTCTAGGGTTATGGTACCATCCCCTTCAACTTGCGCAAAGTCTCGAGCTCGTCGGAGCATTCGATTGGCAACACGAGGGGTTCCCCGAGACCGTTTGGCCAGTTCTAAACTTGCGTCTGGAGTGAGCGAAACACCGAGCCGTTCAGCGGATTTTGTAATGATGACGCTGAGTTCTTCGGGCTGATAAAATTCCATTTGAAACTGAATCTGGAATCGATCTCGCAATGGACGGGTGAGAAGCCCCGCTCGAGTGGTCGCCCCAATCAATGTAAAAGGAGGCAGCGGTAAAGAGACAGATTGAGCACCAGGCCCCTGACCCAGCATCACATCTATGCGAAAGTCTTCCATCGCGGAATAGAGAACCTCTTCAACAGCTCGATTCATACGGTGTATTTCGTCAATGAAAAGCACTTCTCGAGGTTGTAGGGAATTCAAAATGGCGGCCAAATCTCCGCCACGTTCGAGGATGGGGCCCGAGGTGGGTCGAATCTCTACACCCAATTCTTCGGCAATAATGTGGGCCAGAGAGGTTTTCCCCAGTCCAGGAGGCCCGGCTAGTAGAACGTGATCCATCGCATCGCCACGTTTTTTTGCGGCTTGGATGTACACCTTTAGATTGTCGACGACAGCACTTTGACCAATGTACTCATCTAGATTTCTTGGTCGCAAAGCTGGGTCTTCGGTTTGGGTATATTCAGTGTCGTTTGGGTCAACTATTCGAGTGGTCATACTGTCTCTTACAAGTGGGGTGGATGTTTAAAAGGGTTTATTGATGGGTTGCCAATACACGCAATGCTGCACTCAGTCGTTCTTGTAAAGAGGCGCTGTCCATACCTGGAACGGAGTCTGATTTCAGAGCCACATCGATTTCAGACTTTCTATAGTCTAGTTGTGCCAATGCCAGCTGAAGCGGGTCTTCCTTCTTCATTGGGGTGCTTGCGATGCTGGTACCAGCTCCACGTGGAAGAACCAACTCGCCAGCGATCTTGTCTTTAAGTTCTAGGCACATTCGCTCGGCGGTTTTCTTACCGATACCCGGAACAGAAGATAGCGTGGCTGCATTTTTAGTTTGGATGGCCGTCGCCAGCTGATTAATATCCAAGTGTGATAAGATTGTTAGCGCTAGTTTAGCCCCAATTTTATTGACGCCTCTCAACGTTTCAAAGGTTGTTTTTTGAGCTGCACTCTCAAACCCAAAGAGCTGAAAAGCATCTTCGCGAACCACTGTGCAGATATGGGCGGATACTTCTGATTCCAATACCCAACTGTCCAAGACAGAGGTTGGGGCAAGCACTTCGTATCCGACACCATTGACATCGATAACAGCGACGTGATTTTGTTTGAACGATATTGTTCCTCGAAGGTGGGCAATCATAGTTTTTTCCTTGAATCGTTGTTGTACCTTGCAGTCATTAATTAGAGATCGTTAATTAAATTAGAAGTCGTTAATTAAATGTTGCGACGGGGTTTGATGATCCGTTTGGCTCGAGAATCTTGGCTTCGTTTGGCCTTATCTTTGGCGGCTTGTGCCATCAATGCGTCCGTTAAACTTGGTCTAGAGGAGCGACTTGTATCATTGAGGTTGGGAAGATTGGCCAGCATTAGATGTGTCATTGCAATCGCAGTTGCATCCGCCGCATCTGCTTGCAAGGGCTCTGTAACGCCCAGCAGCATTGAAACCACTCGGATCATCTCATTCTTTCCGGCCCTACCGTGTCCGCCGACATTTTTTTTGATTTTATTGGGGTGATAAGCACTGACGTTTAGATTGTGTTTACCAAGGGTCATTAGGGCTACACCCCGTGCTTGGCCCAACAATAGAGCAGATTTTATAGATTTCCCAGCAAATATTTCCTCAATGGCAGCGGAGACCGGCTTGTGTTTGAGGATCAGCTTGTCCAACTCTACATGAATATGATGCAACCGTTCTGGAATGGGCGCATTGGGTTTGGTTTTAATACACCCGGCTTCCACAAGCCGGAATCGATTTTTTTGCTTGGTGATAAAGGAATACCCTGTCACCCGAGAACCTGGATCTACGCCGATAACTATCATGAAGGTAATGTAGCATTTTTGAACAGTGTTGTCTTGTCAAGTCAGGACAGTTTTTGTCCATAAATCAAAGGTTGTTTTAGGAGATTGATCTTTTGGAAATGATCAGTACCTATGACTCCTGAAAACAAGCATCATCTGGTTACTCTTCGAGCAGCCATGGTTCGAGTACTCCTTCATAGGTATCTTTTGGCTGTACATTGTCAGATGTGATCAACAGTGACTCGCAACTGTCTTTCGAAAGGGTGAAGCTTCCACTTTCATATATCAATTCTTCGTTGAACACTGCGAAATCAAAGTCTCCCCATGGTTGGTCACCCCCTGAATATGGGGAATACGCACTTCCATGAGTACAACTGCAGTCTGCGAAGCATCCACTGGTAGCATCGACTTCAACTGCTGCGCTGAGTTCAAAGCCATGAACCTCACCGAGTTCATCCATAATTCGAATTTGGACCGGTTGAATTTCAAGTCCGGAGGGTTCTTCATAACTAATGACGTCTACATCCGTGACAACAAATATCATTGTTCCAGGATATACAAACTGGTCATAATTTCCACAAGATGTACTCATAATGACTGCAGATGTGAAGGCGATTAACTGTCCTCTCTCGTGAGCTTTTATCATTTGTCCTCCTCTGACAACATAGAATGTTGCTGGTTACACAGTGTACATCGATGATTGGTTATTGACTATCCAGATCTTCAAATGGTTCACAACCTGTACGATACGAGTCGCTAAGAACCATGTAGTCCAACACTGTCTATCCATTCAGATCGTTCAAATCCAAGACCCCACCGTCATAGAAGATGCATTTGGTGTAGGTACCTTCCGGTACGTCGACGCCATCCCATACGATACATTCTGTCAGCGTCGATCCAGCAGGAACGGTTGCACCACCACCCACGATGCTGTCTTGTACACTGCCTTCAATTGTGGTACTTTCGTGGACCCAAGATCCTCTCTCTTTGCATAGGGCACTAGTTTCGGCCCATCCATCAAAGGGGAGTGAGAACTCACCACGAAGAGCCGCCATATTTGCACGCCAGTATTCAATCGGTGTTCCGGTATCCACCCAGAAACCCTCGTGTAGTAAAGCAGATACTT
>CAJWHX010000191.1 GCA_913040875.1 uncultured Pseudomonadota bacterium
TTCCTTCAAGCAACAGATACACTCCATTAGACGGAGACCCCTGCTGAATGATCGCGTCTCCAGACTGATATGATTCCAACCGAATGATTGCAGACAAGGCATTCAGTCCACGATCATCCAACGCGTTAAACAGAGGCAAACGCTTGAGGGCTCCGTTCAAATTTTCTCGTGTCATTGCGGTCATGACTGCCCTCCTCTATTGTCTTGAACAAAAAGCGTGTCCAAGCGCCCATCCAACTGACGCAATCGCTCACAAGACTTTCGAATGGCCCACTGTAATAGACGATGAATCGCAGGATGTCCTTGCTTGACCATCATCGTAAAACTGGTGCCAGGGATTCTCAAAATCACAGAATCTTCAGTTGTTATTGTTGTAGCCGATCTATCTGTTGCCTCCAACACACCCATTTCACCAAAGACATCTCCCTTTTGAATGGTTCCGACAACATTGTCTGCTCCTGCCAAATCGCGAACCGACACATTTAAAGCACCTTTGAACAATACAAAGATACTGGTCGAAGATTCTCCTTGCTCAAAGACAAATCTTCCTTTTGGCAAAACCAAAATATCACAGTGACTCGCTAGTTCTTCCGCCTCTGTCTTGGACAATCCCACAAAGACGGGATTTTCCAAAATGCTTTCTGCAATTGTACTTACACCAACCATTTTGTCCTCTTTACACTGCTCTTCGACAATCTGACACAAATATTAACATGCCTTTAACGTATCACATTTGGAACGACATGAACACATGATCAATGGAAGACATCTTGCCTTTCATGGTTTCGTGTGCTAGGTAGACGAACCATTTTTAACATTTTGTATCCAACGTACGTCGATACAAAGGACTCCATTTTGAGGTCTATTATGTGCACATTGCTAATGATGTTGTCGTTGTCCACTGCAGAAGCTGTTGAAGTTTTCTGGGATGGTCACTATCGAACACAGGCTCATTATTACAAGTCTCTTTCTCTCTCCTCAAGAAATGACAATGCCATCGATCGTTTACAAAGTGTGCAACATTGGGGAAGCGTCAAACCATCATGGATCTTGACTCCAAATGTACGCCTGCACAGTCAGTTAGACATGCTCTACTTCCAACCTTTTGGTGCAGAATCCTTCGCCTATCAGGATCCCGCTTGGTCTAATTCGGGGCTTGATTTTGCTGACTCCCTTCGCCCAACGACCGCCGGAGAGACTGGACTCAGCAACTTAATGGTCTCGAGACTATATGCGGAAGTGGTCAGTGACATTGGGATTGTTCGTTTTGGTCGCATGCCAATCCACTGGGGATCTGGAATGATTTTCAATGCTGGTGACCTACCAACACAATTTGTTGGGGAAACAGCCGATCGAATTCAATACAGCAATCAATTCGACTCTGTATTTTTACTCGGTGCTATCGAAGTGAGAGACGAAGGGTTCAGCTCTTTGGCAGATGAGTCTGTAGCGGGAACGCTAAGTCTGTACTACAAGGACGAACGGATTCAGGGTGGACTCTACAACGTATACGCGAATCAACGATCTGAAGACACCAGTTTTAACCAGTTCACAATCGATGGATTTCTCGGAGCAGATATGGGGGCCTTGAAAACGGAACTGGAATTGGCAGTACAGTTTGGTTCTGGAGATCTTATCGGTGGACTAGACGAAGTCAAACAGCTAGCATTCGGTGGAATTCTCGATGCTGAATTGGGAATGGATGGACTCGGTGTCGGACTGAACCTAGGATATGCCAGTGGAGACTCCGATCTGGATGACAAAGAGTTTAAACAGTTTACCTTTGATCGAAATTATGACATCTCACTGATGCTGTTTGATCAGATTATGCCAACGCTTGCTCCAACCGTATCCAGCACTGCCAACCAAGGCTTGGAATATGGTGCCGCTCGCGTCGGTAACGGGATTGCCAATGCACTCTACGCACAGCCCCGTGTCAGTTACAAGGTCAGTGACTCCTTTACCCCCGAGGTGAGGGTTCTATTTGCTCGTACAGCACAATTACCTGAAACTGAAGCCGGCAACACAAACTATGGTGTGGAAGTCAACGCCAACCTCAACTATATGCCCCTTGAAAAATTTCATTTGCGGGCTCAAATGGGGTATCTCTTCTTGGGCAGTTATCTGACCAATTACTCAGATGAAGAGTTGGGCGGTGGGTTTGACGAGAATCCATATGGTACTGAATTGAACGCCATCGTGTACTTCTAAGGTTTGAGACGCTGCAGTATTCACTTCCAACGGAGATAACGAATGTCCACTACTCTAAAGGGTGTCTTTACCGCTTTGGTCACTCCCTTCAAATCAGCCGAACAGGACTTTGTGGTTGACTATGATGCCTTTCGCGTCTTGTGTAAACGACAACTCGATAGTGGTGTACAAGGTCTTGTTCCATGCGGTACAACTGGTGAAACCCCAACACTCAGCAATGAAGAATGGGTACGCGTCATCAGCATTGCTGTTGAAGAAGCCAAAGGTCGTGTCTCAGTCATCGCTGGATGCGGAACCAACAACACACGCACCACAGTTGAGAATGTCCGCCGGGCCAAAGAACTGGGTGCCGATGCAGCACTGGTGGTCTTCCCGTATTACAACAAGCCAAATCGTGCTGGTCATCTCGCACATGTTCAGGCTGTATGCGAGGTAGGTCTTCCGGTAGTTTTGTATCATGTACCGGGAAGAACAGGTCAGCGTCTGTCTGCAGATCTGCTCGAAGAGCTTTGTAGGCTCCCTGGTGTAATCGGTCTCAAAGAAGCCACCGGAGATGTGACACTTGGACTCGAGCTGTGCAATCGACTGTCCGATACCAATGTGGCGCTATTGTCCGGAGACGATTTTACCTTTGCCACCTTGATGACTCACGGATTTCACGGTGTCATCAGCGTATTGTCCAACCCAGCACCGGCGCACACTGTTGCGTGGGCAACCGCAGCCTCCACTGGGTCTGCTGATTTATCAACGTACAGAACGGAACTTCTGCCAGTGGTGGACTTCCTCTTCCACCAAAGCAATCCGCTGCCTTGTAAAGCATTGATGGCGGATATGGGATTGCTAGAATCGCATGCTCGATTGCCGTTAATGGCCCTAGAGGATGATTCCTATATCCTTCCAATCAATTGGAGGAGACTCCGATGACCGCCTCCTGCAGAATTGCAGTCCACGGGCACACAGGAAAACTCGGTTCTTTGATTGTTCAACACGCTGAGTGCATCCCCATCCCTAGAAACGCACCGGTACACGAATGTGACCTCGTCATTGATGTCAGCAGTGCCGATGGCTTACGTGGTTTGCTTCCGAGACTCTCGGGACAAGCATTGTTAATTGGAACAACTGGCGACTTGCCTTGGGCTGATTTAGAGTCCTATGCTCAGAAGGCTCCTGTAGCGGTCGTACCCAACTTCAGTGTCGGCGTACCCGTTCTACTGAAGCTCATCGATACCGCTTTGAGAATGCTACCTTCTGGCTGGGATATCGAAGTAATCGAAGCCCATCACAACCAAAAGAAGGATTCTCCAAGTGGGACAGCCAAGCGCTTGGTCAAGGCAGTTGAGGAACATGGCTATCAAAACATACCGGCTCACGCATTGCGCGTTGGAGATACCTTTGGAGAGCACACCGTTTGGATGTGCGGACCGGGGGAACGGATTGAACTCAAACATGTCGCCACAAAGAGAGAAGTCTTTGCGATTGGAGCTCATCGATGGGCACAGTGGCTGTGCAAGCAGCCTCCAGGGTTGATTCGAGCCTGAACTCAATCGAGCATTGAATACCCGTAAATAAATTGTCAACATGAAGGCGTTTTTCTGTCCTGTGAGAGCAAATGAATTAGTCTATACACACTAGGCTGTAACCATCGAGATTTTTTCATGACACAAATTTGTACTCAGTGCCAAAACGACGTCCCCGACTATGCGAAAACTTGCAAGTATTGCTTTCAAGACTTAACCAGTCCACCGGCTCGGAAGTTTCCAATCGGACTAGCCATCGGGATCTTTATTGTGAGTCTACTTGCCATGTTTGGGACAGAACATTTGGCGTCCTCACAGGTCATCAAACGGTACAATCTGTTTCCAGAATCTCAATCCCTACTCATCGTTTCCTCAAGTCGAGAAGGCATCAGCAGCGATCGAATCCCATTCTCACAGATCGAGCATTTGGAACACATTCAAGGTGGAGAATCGCACACCTTTGAGATCGTTGCCGTGACCAAAACAGGAGATCGAATCCTGCTTCAAGGAGATGACAAATCGTTGACGCGACAGGTCAAAGACATGGCTGACAAAACAGACTTGATCGTCAAGCAAGTCAACAATCAAAAGGGTATCTAACCTGCATGTTCGAGCAAGCATGGCGCCTCTTTCGAACCGATATCGCCTTGGACATTGGCTCTGCTAGAACGAGAGTCTGGGTTCAAGATCAAGGGTTGTCGTACGATGAGCCGACACTTGTTATTACAGAAAAGCAAGGAAAGACAGCACAAGTTGTCGCGATGGGAAATGCCGCCAAGCAATATGTCGGTCGAACTCCGCCCAGTATGACAATCCATCGTCCTGTTGTGCAATCCATCTGTGCTCAGCCAACCATTTTGGAGAGCCTGATTCGACATGCGATCCAACAGGCCTGCGGGGGATCATCTTTTTTGCGTCCCAAGATCCTCCTCACCATGCCCCACGGCTTGTCTGCTACAGAACGTAAAACGTACATCGACATTTTGTATCGAGTGGGCAGTCGAGAGTCTGTTTTTGTGGACAATCTACTCTGTGCAGGGCTGGGTTCCAAACTACCGATCAACGAACCCATCGGATCGATACTGCTTCATATTGGCCATGGAAGCTCTCAGATCGGGGTCATGACGTTGTCGGGAATTTCTGCCTCGAAACGGTCGCCCATCGGTGGCTATAGTATCGACCAATCGATTGTACAGCATCTACGAACGTCTAGATCTCTTGAAATTGGGGTTCACCTAGCATCAGAAATGAAAGAGTCTATTGGAACAGCGGAATCCAATGGACAATTTCGAACCTTTCAAAGCGCAGCAAAAAACATCGACTCCGGCCAGTTTCATCAAGTCGAATTTAGCAACGAAAACATCTTACCTGGAATTCAGCAACCATTGCTTAAACTCGTAGAAACCGTAAAAAAAACCGTCTCCACCATCTCGCCAGAAATGTGTGCCGACATCATCCAAAATGGTTTGATGCTATCCGGAGGCGTTGCCCAGCTAACAAACATCGATGACTTTCTATCGTTTCATCTTCGGTTGCCCGTATTCATTTCAGATCAACCACATTTAAGTCCATTAAGAGGAGCTGGTGAGTTATTGAACACACCGGATCTACTTGATTGGCTGGGAGAAGAGCGTGGATAGTACTATCCCTTTGGCACACCATCTGCGACCAACCACTTTGGATGATATCATTGGGCAAGATCACCTCTTGGGACCCGATGCGGCGTTCCGACGGACTGTTGACGAAGGTCGTGCCCTCAGTGCAATCTTCTGGGGACCTCCGGGGTGTGGCAAAACCACACTCGCAACCCTCTTGGCAAAAGCGTACAATAGACAGTTCCTTCAATTATCTGCCGTGAACGATGGTCTACCCAAGCTGCGAAACAGTATCCGAGCTGCGGAAACCTATCGTGACAACGGAAATGATGGAGTCGTTCTCTTCGTCGACGAGATTCATCGTTGGACAACCACCCAACAGGATGCTTTACTACCACATGTAGAATCTGGACTCGTATGTTTGGTGGGTGCCACCACTGAAAACCCCTATCGTTCAGTCAACAAAGCACTGCGGTCTCGATGCTGGATCTTAGAATTGGAGTCAATCTCAATCGAGAACTTATGTGTATTGCTTCAAAAGGGTGCTACCGAGCTACAACTGACACTGAGTACCGATGCCGCACACCAAATTGCACACATCAGCAACGGAGATGCTCGAAGAGCCCTCTCGACCTTGGAACGGCTCTCTGGATTACAGCAAAACAATGTTCTCGATCTACTGACGGTCCAAGAACAACTCGGAGATCCAGACCTACTCCATGATGTGACCGGAGACAGTCATTATGATGTCACCAGCGCATTCATCAAATGCATGCGAGACAGCGATCCTGACGCAGCGCTCTACTGGATGGCTCGCATGATCGTCGGCGGAGAAGATCCGATGTTCATCGCACGACGGATGGTTATCTTTGCATCAGAAGACATCGGAAATGCAGATTTAAGAGCGCTCCCCATAGCGATTGCTTGTTTACAAACCATTCAAACCATTGGGTTTCCGGAAGGTCAACTCACTCTTGGGCATACCTGTGCATATCTGTCGACAGCCCCAAAGTCCAATGCTTGTACCGTAGCAATCTCAGAGGCTATCGCCTGTGCGAAACGAAATGGCCCCCTACCGGTACCGGCCAACATCTCCAATCGAAAGATTGGATATAAGAATCCGCACACGTTCCCCAACACTCTGGTTGAACAACCCCGCTGGCCTGAAGGGTTGACTCCCCAACGATTTTATCGGCCAAAGCCAATCGGAGATGAGGATACCGTTGCCAAAAGAATGAGTTGGTGGTCTGAACGCAGACCCAAATCGTAATGAATAATTATTCCAACAGATCTGAACTGCAACGAAATCCGATCGATCCATTAAAACTCGGAATGTGTCCAATCCAAAAATCTTGTAGGGTCATTTTATCAACCAA
>CAJWHX010000192.1 GCA_913040875.1 uncultured Pseudomonadota bacterium
TGTGTGGGGACAATCGCCCCCAATATTCGTGTCGAAATCATTGAAATATCGGATGAGACCATCGAGCAATGGACGGCGGCAAAACCTTTGGCTCAAGGCGAGATTGGTGAGATCTGTGTCCAAGGGTTGGTGGTCACCACTGAATACAAAGAGGAGCCCAACCACACCAAAATGGCAAAGATGTATGATGGTGACAAGATTTGGCATCGAATGGGAGATGTTGGGTACATCGATACGGAAGGGAGATTGTGGTTTTGCGGTCGTAAGAAGCATCGTGTGGTGTGTGCGGATGGTGAGACTTTGTTTCCTGTTCCCTGTGAGGCGATTTTCAATCTGCATGATGCTGTGGAACGTTCAGCCTTAGTCGGTGTGAATGGTGAACCGGTGATCATCATTGAATGCGCATCTGATTCTTCCCTATCCGATGCGGAGTTGACTTCAGCACTGTTAAGGTTGGCGGCGCAAAATCATTTGACGGAGAAGATCACAAGAGTACTCTATCATTCATCTTTTCCTGTAGACGTGCGTCACAACGCGAAGATCGATAGGCCAAAACTTGCAGTTTGGGCGGCAAACGAGTAGGATCAACATCGATGAAGAAGCGTTCAAAGTTGTTATACTACTCTTTACCCTTTCAAGAACAGGAGCCCGTGTGTCAGACTCAAATGAACTTGCGTTGACCTTGTCGGAACTGTACAATTTTATTCCTGCGACAATGAGCCTGTATGACGGTCGTTTGGTGAAAACCGATACGGAGTTGTTTTTCATCGCCGAGCGCTTCAGCGGTTGGGAAGTCATGGAGCGATGTGAGCGTTCGGAAGTTCAAAAGGTTGAAGTGAGTGAATCGTTCATGGGTACCGTTGTTGAGATTCATACCAATGGCAGTCATTGGTCGCTCAAAGAAATCCCAGAAGGTATCAACGTCGAACAATGGCTGAATGGCAGTGATCAACCGGTCGATGAACCTCCGTCAACACAAGAGGAGCCGAGACAAGATGAGGTGGAGTCTGATCCCGTCATCGACAATCGTGTGGATGTAGGACAGGAAGAGACCATCATTCCGGCTTCCAGTCCGGATGTTGAACCGTCCTCCAAAATCAAAAAAACGCCTAGTAGCAGAATACCGACAAATCAGAGTACAGTCTATCCTCAATCAGACAATCCACAGGTCAACGAACTTCGTCAGATTCTGATTGATAGACCTGAGCTTCAAACGAAGGTGAGCAATGCAGTCGGTACCCATGTAGATCCACTTGATGAAGAGGTGCTCTCTTTATTCATGCGAAGACACATTCAGGCTTACATTCAAGTACGGGCAGCCAGTGGCGAAGTCCTCAATCCCTTTGAACTGTTCAAGGTTGTTCTTGAACAACTAGGAGCCAATCCGGAAGGGCCTCTGTTCATCAAGATCTTGAAGGGGTTTCTTTTGATGTTCGGGTTCTTCTTTGTGTTGCCGATTGTATTGGGTGTTCTCGGTGCTCTGTTCAGTATCTTAGACATTCTATTTTGATATGTAACTATTTTTTATCTATATCTGGCCAATGAGACTGAAAATAATGGAGTGTTTATGAGTGAAGTGGATTTAGTGAAGTCGTTGAGCTTAGATGCTGATTTCATTCCTGCGACGATGAGTCTATATGAAGGTCGTTTGGTGAAAACCGATACGGAGTTGTTTTTCATCGCCGAGCGCTTCAGCGGTTGGGAAGTCATGGAGCGATGTGAGCGTTCGGAAGTTCAAAAGGTTGAAGTGAGTGAATCGTTCATGGGTACCGTTGTTGAGATTCATACCAATGGCAGTCATTGGTCTCTCAAAGAATTCCCAGAAGGCGTTGATGTTGAAGCGTGGATGAACGGTTCTTCCAGATCTACTGAACATAGTGATAGACAGATTGTAGAATCTCCTATCGTAGAACCAGAGTCTGACTCTCCAAATATTTTGAGTCAGCCATCTCGATTGGAACAAGAACCAACGAGTGTAGACTCCGAATCTCTACCGAATGTAGACCTTCCGGAAATATATCCAGAAGATCTCGATAGGATGCGTCAAGTATTGACGGTAAACCGAAATATGCAGACTGTGATGGCGAAGTTTTTGGATGAAGTCTATGATGGGACAGATGAACAGATCGTACGGTTGTTTCATAAGAAGCCAGACTTGCTATCCACTTTACGTCAGACGTCTGGTATGAAATTTTCGATTTTGAAATTGATTTTGAGTCTTGGTGGTTCAAAGGATACCCCACTGCCTAAACGATTGATTACGGGTTGTCTTGTTCTTTTCTTTATATTGCCATTCTTGGGGACTTTTCTAGCCTTCTTTGTAGAAGCTTGTTTCGGATAGAGGATTGGTTGTTGATAGATTGTTATGACTCTATTGTGATACTCTTACAGATGTCAAAGGAGATCAAATGGAACAGAAGACCGCAACTGAACTTTGTGCTGAACTGAAGGTCGATCCATCGTTTGTAGAAGCAACGATTGGACTAGATACAGGTCGTTTACTGAAAAGTACAACGCATGCGTACTTCATTGCCCCACGAATGGGTAGTTGGGAAGTGGTTGAACAAATACTGCTGTCGGATCTGTCAAGAGTAGAAAAACAATCGAGTTTCATGGGCGATACTTTTGTATTTCACACAAAGTCTGGTCGATGGATATGCAAAAATGTGACAGAGAATGTGGATTTGCGCCAGTGGGTTTTGCAAAAGGCTAGAGGTATTTCATCTGGTCGTCATCAAAGTCCTACGACTTCATCTTCCAATGCGACGAAAACTCAGCCCGACACCCATTCTGAGTGGGGGGAATCATCCTCTTCAGTCTCGCTTCACCAAGAGGCAACAGAGGACTTTTTTGCAAGGGAAAGATCTTCTACGAGTTCACAGTCAAGGTCGTACACTGACTCAGAGTCATCCGACCGTTCAAAGACACAAAAGGACCTTCCGGAAGAATTGGAGTCGGTCTTTAACCAGATGACAGAGAATCCAATCGAGTCTACATCTCCTCCTGTGTCTAGGAACCAAGATGTCGATGCGTTGCTTGAAAAGATGTCTTCAACTGAGGAAGAGGACGCCTCAGGGTGTGGCGGTAGTACATTAGTGAAATTCATTTTCTTCATTTGGATCGTTAGTTCATTTTTAGATGTGTGCAACTGACATGATTCGGCTTCGTATTCATCAATCAGAGCCGGAGTTGGATGCCTGGCTCCTGCTGAATGGGTATACGACTTGGGCATTCATTACAGCGTGGAATCCTATTGGGATGCCTGATCATCAACTGAAGCCAAACATTCACAGGAACGATGCTTTGCTTGCAGATTTGCAGGTGTTGAATGGAACTGTACTTCCCGGGTGGGGTATACCCGATGCACCAGTATGGCCACCCGAGGCTTCTTTTCTCGTGCTTGGAATGTCTAAGGAAGATGCGACGGTCATTTCTGCGCGTTACGGTCAGCGGGCATTTGTTTTTGGAGAAAAAGGTGCAAAGGCGGAGTTGTGCGTATTGGATGGCAAGAAGCACGATGAGTTCCATGCCACAACGTACGCCGTTTCACCTCTAGACCTACAACATGGAAAGAGTTTGGAGACTTGGCTTCGCTGCTTGAAGGCGCGGAGGGTGTGCTTTAGTGAAACTCCAATCGATTGTCTATTTCTACAGCCTTATCAAACCGGATATTTATGCTGGCTTCCATCGTGACTCATTTGTTTAAACAGCCTCTTATGGAGTAGCCAAAATACTTGGAATTGACTAGAAGATATTTCATTGGAGGCAAAATGGATATTGTGTATACCTTTACGCGTTTTGATGAAACGTTGAGTATAGAGATTGGCAAAACCCATCCAAAGTTGGATGCTTGGGTTCAAGCAGATGATTGTCACCGTTGGATGATACTGACGGCGGAAAATCCTTGGGGAGAAGAGTTTCCCAAGTTTATCAACAAGCAGCGGACTCAAGTTCTTCGAGACCAACTGATGCAAACCCATCTGTCATGGGTTGAAGGGGTAGGGCAATCAGATGAACAAGCAGATGACTTGCCCAGTGAAGTGGTATTTTTGATTTGGGGGCTCTCTTTAGAAGAATCCGCGATGTTGGCCCTTGAAATGCAGCAGTCTGCTGTTGTTACAGGTGTAATATCTGGGTATGCGGAGGTGGTTGCTTTCCACGATGGGGATGGTATATGAAAGCCCTTGTCACAGGAGGCGGAGGGTTTCTAGGCAGGAAGATCGTAGAGATGCTTCTTGAACGAGGCGATGAAGTACTGGTGCTTGGTCGTTCAAAGTATCCTGAAGTTGAAGCGATGGGAGCCACGACAGTTCAATTGGATATCACCAAGAAGGCAGGGTTGACAAAAGCCTGTAAGGGGGTGGACGTTGTATTCCACGTGGCAGCCCTCGCCGGTGTATGGGGTCCTCGTGCTCACTATTGGAACATTAACGTTGAAGGCACACGCAATATGCTTGAAGCCGCCAAGAATGCTGGTGTTCAAAAGTTTGTTCACACGTCGTCTCCCTCCGCAGTATGGGATGGTGGAGATATGGCCTTTGTGACGGAAGAAGATTGCCCTTATCCAGATAAGTTTTTAACAGACTATCCAGAAACCAAAGCGATTTCAGAGCAAGACGCTTTGAAGGCTAACTGTGCGGAAATGGCTACGACCGCTATTCGGCCGAGACTCATTTGGGGACCTGGAGACCCACATTTAATTCCAAGAATGATTGAGCGTCATGACCGATTGAAAATCATTGGGGATGGGCAGAACAAGGTTGGCATTTGTTATGTCGATAATGCTGCGCACGCCCATATTTTGGCTTGTGATGCATTGACGCCTGACTCAGCCAATGCCGGCAAGGCATATTTTGTGGCAGATGATCAGCCAGTTATAATTTGGAATTGGCTCAATCAGTTTATGGGCCGTCTTGGGAAGAAGCCGATTACATCAAAAGTACCTAGAAGTGTTGCATATGGTTTGGGGTCACTGATGGAGATTGTTTGGCGGATGTTCAGAATTAAGGGAGAACCTTTTATGACCCGATTTGTCGCTTGTTCTCTATCATCGGACTATTATTACAACCTGAAAAATGCCAGGGCTGATTTTGGGTACGAGACATTGGTTAGCCCTGAAGAAGGCTTTGAGAAAATGGTTGAGTATTTCAAAGCAAAGGGACACAGTTAATCCTCATGTCTGAGCTCAATAAATCGGAATCTGTACCGAATACCTCTGGTATGATTAAAGGACGAGAAGTTAGCAATACAAAGCTGTATGTACATGCACTAGACGGACTACGGGGACTAGCGGTTTTGACCGTTTTTCTCAGTCATACATCGCTCAGCGGTCACCGAGCGTTGCCCTTCTTAAATTCTGCGGGTACCGGGAAGATGGGGGTCTTTCTATTTTTCATTTTGTCTTCGTTTTTACTGACCTATCCGTTTCTGATTAAACAAGAGAAGTCTTTTGAACGCAATGCGCTGATCAATTTTTCCTATCGAAGATTCTTTAGGATCTATCCATTGTTTGTGCTTTATCTAGCGGTTGCCTTAGTGTCGTCTTACGTACTGCCAAGTGTACTCAATCGACCGGATTCCGGGATTCCATTTTATTTGACCCCGATAGAGTTCTTGAAGCATGTATTTTTGCAACAAGGGAAGGGAGTGACGTGGAGTATACTCGTCGAGTTTCGATATTACTTTGTTCTTCCATTGCTAGCCTACCTTTATGCTGTTCTATTTAGAGGGCATTTTTGGAAGTCTTTACTGTGTACAATCGGGCTCATTGGATTGTCACAGTGGGTGTTGCCACAGTCTGAGGCACTGAACAATGATCCTCGTCTTTTACCGTATGCCCCTGTGATGCTGACGGGTACGATGTTGGCTGTATTCCAGTACAATTATAAAACAAAGTGGGAAATCCCCACATGGGCTCCAAAAGTGCAAGAAGTGTTGGGCTGGATTGCCAGTGGACTCTTGTTACTCAGTGTGCCTGCGGTGTGGTATCTCGTAACTGGAGGCCCCGACGATTGTTCAGCCGACCTAAAAGGATTCTTGGCTGCCAAGTGCCACAAGATCTTTCATCACAACTTCATGGAAGTCAGTGTCTTATGGGGGTTGGTATTGCTGGGGGCGGTCAACGGTCAAGGATGGTTACAGAAATTCTTCGAGTGGAAACCACTTCGATATGTTGGATGGGTATCTTTTTCCTTCTACCTTTGGCATCCATGTGTACTGATGATCTTTCGTAATATTCCACTGCCTGTACCAGATACGGTGGTGTTTTGGTTGATGTTGTCGTTCACAACAATGGTTTCTCATGTTTCTTATAGAATTGTCGAGGTGCCATCTTCAAAAATCAAGTATCAACCTAAATAAACCGTCCTCTTTCATAGTCGAAAACATTATAATGACCCCATCTTTAAAAATGGAGTAGATATGCTTTTGAGTAGATTGACAATAG
The DNA here is from genome assembly GCA_913040875.1 of uncultured Pseudomonadota bacterium. The sequence goes on from CAJWHX010000192.1 coordinate 6,446, forward strand.
TACTGGCTTTGGTTGCCTGTGGTGAAAAGACGATTGATGGGACGGATGAAGATGTAGTAGAGGAAGAAGTCGTTGATGTAGACGGTGACGGGATTGAAGAGTCCTTAGACTGTGATGATTCAGATGCTGATTTGGGTGCCATTGAAGACGATACCGACTGTGATGGGTTTCTGAACGACGATGACTGTGGTCCTGAGGACGCAGACATCTATCCCGATGCTGAGGATGCTTGGTATGATGGTGTAGACTC
>CAJWHX010000193.1 GCA_913040875.1 uncultured Pseudomonadota bacterium
GTAGTCAATACAAACCCACTACAATCGTATCGCATGGGGTTTCCATTGACACTCAAATCCGTTTGCCCCCTTAGACTGAGGGCAATCTCAGAAATACGCCGGCCAACTTCGCCACTTGACTCCTCTTCAGGCTGCCCCTCTTGAACCTGTTGAACACTTAGCGGGCCTCCCTTTTCAAAAGCACGAATTTTTCCAGGCATCGGAATGCCAAGATGTGCACAGCCCATCAAAAACCACAACATGCAAATCTCCCGAATACGACCAGAACATACTTGAACATAACATGAAAGAGTAGCAAAATCCGATAAAATCGGCTACAAAGGAGGTACACACATTAATAGGTGACTTATGGGAAAGCGTTCAAAAAGACAAAACAAAGACCCCTTAGAATTGAAAAACATGGCAAAAACGCTGGAGTCTTTTGGACTGAAGAAACATCAGTCTGATCTAAAGAAATCCTCGGGTCCCGTAGAGGCATCTTCCGTTCGACAGCATGGGGACACCAAAATGGCTGCTGTACTGGCAGAGGCTTTGGCCGCTTCAGATCGAGTCGAGAGAGCCACCCATCCATTTCACACCTATCCAGCTCGTATGCATCCCGATTCTGCCAAACTGATCTTACCTCATACTACAGGTGCTGTACACGATCCGTTTTGTGGTGGCGGTACCGTTCTCATTGAGGCAAAATTGGCCGGTCGAAAAGCTTTTGGGTCAGACATATCTCCCATCGCTCATTTGGTCGCACAAGCAAGATTGGCACATCCAGACTTAGCAGGACCGATGAGAGCAGCCTCTAGACGGATTGCAGACAAAGCCAAATTAAGGATAGACGTAGAAGTACCAGAAGCCTGCCAGAACTGGTATCAGCCACATGTTGCACAAGAAATGGGACGATTGCGGGATGGCATCAAAGAACAAGACCCCAGCATCCAACCCCTACTCAATGCAGTCCTATCTTCCATCGTCGTCAAAGCATCCTACCGTAAGTCTGATACGTCGAATAAAATGGAAAAGCACCATCGTCGCCCTCAAAGCACCGCCATCTTGTTCCACAAGAAGGCTCGAGAATTTGCAAGGATGTTGGAAACGATGCCTGCGGAACCCAGTGCAACCCTCATTCATGGGGACGCCCGTTCTGTAGTTCCCGGTCAAAAAGTTGGATTGGTACTGACATCCCCCCCTTACCCAGGTGTGTATGACTATTTGCCGATGCATCAACTTCGATACGCTTGGCTAGGATTGGAACCAGAAGAATCCCTCATTCGTGAGATCGGTGCACGAAGAAATTTCCGTTCAAAAGGACGAACGGATGCCTTAAAAATGTGGATGGAAGACACTGAACGCTGGATCAAAATGCAAGCGAGTATTCTTGAACCTGGGGGCGCGATGATCATCGTCGTTGGAGATGGTTTGGTTGCTGGAAAACTGGTTGATGCACTGTACCCCACAACAGAAGCAATGAAAGCCGCAGGGCTAGAGATCTTTGCCAGAGCAAGTGCAGACAGACCAGACCATGCTAGGAATGCAATTCGCATCGAACACATGGTTATGGGGATTAAACCTCAATAATCTGTGCTAGAATGAAGTATGAACACGGAGGACTCTGATGAAGGTGACCGCAATCTCAGCACTACACCAGGCAATGGGTAAGGTACATATGAACGTTGCACTAGACCAAGTTCACCACAATCGCAACGGTACAGCTCAAGCGGCTGCTCACCCGACCACAACCAGGATTGAACTTGGACCAACCGCGGCTGCGAGACTCATTAAATCAGACCATCTAGATGGGTACGCCATTCTAACGCCATCGTCTTCCACTTCTATTGCCGCACAAAGTAGCAACATTAACTTATTGAGTGAGCCGGATGCTGTAGCCCAAGAAATGAGTAGCAACTTACGTCCATCGATGTCTCAATCTGGTGAAGCGCTCTTGGATATTACCATGCCGGACAATCCACTCGCTGCGTCGACCCATATGATTGAAACACAAGAACAAGCCACCATTCCATTGGCGCTTAGAGATCTACAAGAGCAACTCGTCGCCTTCTACGAAGGTCCAAATGACATGGTGCAACTCGAGACAGAATATACGAAATCTGAGGAACCCTTTCCAGTTCCGTTGTCAAAGCGAAATGAGCCGTTGTCCGAAGTTGCGATCCCAATGAAAAATGCAGACTTTCTATTTACACCAAATCGTAGCCAAGAACGACCACTCGCCATTCCACCTGGTGATGTCCCCCATACTGAAATACCCATTCGCGTCTCGGAGTTGAAACCCAAGGCAGATGAATTGGGAAATATCTCTATTGACGCCAACAATCAGACATTCGAACAGTTACAAGAACTTCGTACACCAGAGTTGCCTCCTGAACCCTCATTTGAGAATCAACAGGAAAAATTACAAGCGACAAGTTTTGATGTTATCGACCCAGAACTCCGTGAACAGTCTGAAGGCTTGAAGCATCCTGCAGACGAGAAATCCAGCACAAACGTATCGCAATCAATCGAGGCATTGGTTGAGCAGTTCAATCTAAATTTCAATTGATGTTCACTGCAAAATCCACGCGATTCAACTCAAGTGAACGTTTGTTGATTGTGGGAGTCCTCTGTGCACTTCAATCTTGTACCCAGCCCCCCATTGGTCTTTCCGAATCTTTGGCTCTAATTGCAAACGTCAAACAAACCCCTTCTCTTGCGGAAAAGATCTGTCCGACCTTATCAACAGTAGAGTTACAAAATCAATGTTGGTCGACCACTCCTGTACCCACTGATATGATACTCGCTAATGAACGCTGCAAACACCTGATGAATGAACCGCGTTCCGAATGCTATTTCAACATGGCGGAGACCTACAATAATGTTGAGTTTTGTGAACGTGCAGGACCCTTTGAATGGGATTGTAGAACCCATATCCTGCAGCAAAACTGCGGCCAATTAAACAGTGCCAAATCGCTTGTCCGGTACGCTACAGAGCTTCAACTAAACGTTCATGACCTCAGTATTGCGGGCCTTCTTCATCGATGTTTGTTCTTCGGAAAGCCACAGTTCAATATCAAACTCTGCGAGAGACTTCCACACACTGAGGCCTGTAGAAAATGGGTACGGTCTTTGTACACAGAAAAGGTTGTACAATCGTTGAACTGCACAGAACGCACTTCAGGCTTCAAAACATTTGAAGATGAAGATTTGGAGAGATTACTGGCAGAAGCGCTACAAACTCACTGCCCTTCCCAAGAGTGACGAAAGCGCTGGATTCTATCTCGGGTCGTTTGAAAGATATCAGGTCTTATCGGATGGGGATCTCGTTGAAAATCTTGATGAATCAACGATTCAACGTGCTGTAAATTCTCCGTGGCGAAATAGAGGGTTCCCCTACTTGGAATAGAAAACTGAACGGATTGACGTGCATTGTAGAGTGCTTCAAATTCATCCAAACAGAGCAACAAAGAGCTGGTTAACACCTCAGGGTGACACACTCTCCAAATCGTTGAATACACCTCGTCGACCTCTACCTGAGAGAGCAGTCCGCGAATATTTTGGACTGCTTGATGCTTGGCAAGTTTCAGACCACCATCCTTCCGCATCACCTGTAGTGGGGTCAAGAACTGCATTCGTCCATTGCAATGTTCAACCAACGCCACCTCTAGGTATGCCCCCAAAAATGGTTGTACCCAAGGATGAGACAATGCCTTATTGTGCTCAACGGGCAAAATCCTAGGATACACGACTCCCACATTGGTGTTTGAGAGGGGCGTGAGACGCAGCAAAAAGTCTTCAATAGAATCTTCAGTCAAAGTCGGCTCTGCAAGAATCGCTCTGTGCAGATTGTCCAAAGAGATAAAAACAGACTGATCAGAATTCAAGATCTGAATGACAGCTGGTTCAATGGGGATACAAGATACGTCCCGATTGTGTAACTCTTGAAGAATCCGTTGTTGTAACACTGTTATATTGATACTCTTCTCCACATGTTGTAAATATTGGAGTTCGGTGATGAAAGCCACACACACTGGTACAATTTCTAATCGATTGCAAAAGAGGCTGCACCAAAAACTGCAGTCTATGTCGCGAGAAGAAACCTTCTCTTATCTTGCCGATACTGTCTATTTGGAAAGAAAACGAATTCAAGAAGAGGACGGTTCAGAATATGAAGTACTACTGGATTCTGCCGCTCGATCACTGAAAGGCTCCAAAGAGTCCATGCATGCTGCTCTCGTCAACCTTACCAATGCCTATGTTGAAGAGATTCACACGCATTTTTCCAATCGGACGTATGATCTTGCATCCAAAGTACTACCCAGCGCCCTCACAAGACTGCTGACAGCCTCTCACCCTTTTCAGTTACTCTCAAGCGACTTTGATCCCGCTTCCAGAATGATCGTTCAAGGACCTGTTGAAGACCTAAGGAACTTATCCAAAGAACATACATTGGTATTTACACCCACTCACGTATCCAATCTAGACTCTCCGTTGATTGGGTATGCTTTACAATCTGTTGGGTTGCCACCAGTACTCTATGGTGCCGGACTCAATCTGTTCTCAAATCCATTGATGGCATTTTTTTTAAGTCGACTTGGTGCCTATACAGTGGATCGACGCAAAAAGAATCGGCTGTATAAAGATGTCTTGAAAGCATATTCAACAGCCATTCTAGAAGAGGGACACCATTCGCTCTTTTATCCAGGAGGGACGCGCTCTAGAGATGGAAGCATTGAATCCGAAGTGAAAAAGGGATTGCTGGGAACAGCCATCCAAGCGTGGCAAAACAATGTTCAATCTGGTTCTGGGAAAGAGATTCTAATCGTCCCCTGTACGATCACATCATCCTTAGTCCTAGAGGCCGAAACCCTAGTTGATGATGCACTCGCAGACTCTGGTAAGTCTCGATACATCATCTCAGATGACGAGTTTTCGGAGCGGCGTACAATGGCAAACTTTACCCGAAAAGTACTCAATCTGGATGCAAGCATATACATCCGGTTCTCCACTCCGTTGGACTGTATGGGGAATGAGGTCAATGGAGAAGGAAAGTCACTTGATCCATTGGGGACAGTGATTGATCGAAAGGGATACATCTGCAATCAAAAAGGCTCCGTTATTGAAGACCAACAAAGGGATACCATCTATACGCAACGACTTGCTGCAAAACTGGTGGATTCCTTTCAAAAGGATTCTGTCGTACTGCCAACACATTTGGTGGCACGTGCTGCTTGGTTTGCCCTTACAGAGAAACATCCTCACCTGGCTCCGTTTCAAATCGCCCTGTTGGCGAAACAAGAACGAACACTGGACACCTCTGTGCTGTTGAAAAAGATTCAGTGTCTGACCTCTCAAGTTCACCAACTCGATGTCCCTCATTCACTACCAGCATCATTGGAAGTACTCTTAGAGTCTGCTTACCAACGCTTCTCACTATTCCACAATGAACGTGCATTACTACAACAAGGACAGAAGGTCGCAATCAATGCCAAGTTGGCCTATTATTACGGCAACCGATTGGCGCACTTGCCCTTGGAAAACATCGGGAGTACACAATGAATATCGCCATCTTAGGTGAGAGTCCATGGGCGCAAGCCATTGCAACACTCGTCGCTGAAGCGGGTCATCAACCCAAAATAGGCAAAAACCCAAACACCAATTTTTCAATCAGAGGATTCTCTGGCTCTACACAGTGGCGACATCTAACCAAAGAGAGTGACCTCGTTGTCTTTACGACAGAAACAAACGCCCTCCTCCACGATTTGAAGAAGGCAGAATTGGGTCCACACAACCAAGTATTGGTCAACTCAGGAATGGATCCGATAAGTTTCCAATGGTCTAGAGAAATCGTGATGCAGAACACTCCTGTACTGCGGGTTGGTACCATCGGTGGTGCACGGTTGACCGAAGAAGTTCTCAATCGGACACCCACTTCACTGGTCATTGCGTCAGACTACAATTCTGTTACGACTCTAGGACACCAAGCATTGCATTCCGATATCTGTCGGGTCTACTTTAGCGACGATAGTATCGGTATCGACTTGGTTGGACTGTTCGTTCAAATGATTCAGTTGGCAATGGGTATCAGTGATGGTTTACAATGTGGACACGGAACCAGAGGTGCAATCGTTTCACGGGGTCTGATTGAAGGGGCACGATTGGGCAACTCCTTAGGTGCTGACGAACACAGTTTCCTTGGCATCTCAGGAATTGGAAACATTATTGCGACGTTTCAGCAAAGTGCCTTTTACAGTCATGGAATGAACACCATCAACAATGGTACGATGCCTCCGGAGGCACTCCAACTACTGACCATACTGATTCAGTTGAACACCCCTCCTAGAACGGAACTACCGCTGACGCAAGCCATGCTAGCTTTGGGTAGGGGCCAGTTGACACCCAGCCTACTCATTGACAAGCTAATGCGAAGGGAAGCAACAGAGGAATAAGCCTCTTGAAGAATAGGCCTGTTGCATAGGGAATAGTTGCATAGGGAATAATCAATGCAAAAGATATCAATGCTCCGACGTCGATTGAGGAGTGTGTAAACCCATCAACATTTCAACGATTACTTGATTCACAGTACAATTCCGTTCTTTGGCTTCCTTCGCAATGATTCTTGCTAGTTCCAGTGGCAACATCACTGAGGTTCTCGCGCGATTTCCATAGAGGGACATGCCAGCCGTATTCTGT
>CAJWHX010000194.1 GCA_913040875.1 uncultured Pseudomonadota bacterium
TTGTTCGTTTTTCCGACCTGTTCTATGTGAAATTAGATTACAAATGGATTATTTTATTATTGTAAAAACGAGGTCTTATGTCGCTGAAAAATATCCTGCTGTCCTTCTCTGTAAAGGAAATTCTTGCCATCCTCAAGAAACTCGGAGATACCGATTATCGAAAATCCTGGAGCAAAGAGCGTTTGGTAAAGGAGATCTTACTCTACTCTGCAGAGGATGTACTTAACCGTTTTACCTCCGCTCAGCTCAAAGCAGGTATCGTTTTCTTTGGTGCTGGAAAAATAGAGAAACTGAAACAAGCTCGATTTGAACAGCTCTACACTCTGGTTACTGGAATGGAGCAGCTTGCTGCTCAACCCAAAGGCCCAGCTGCCCCTGAGCGCTCTACCCTGAAGGAGATTTTAGGGAATATCTCTGATTCTGAATATAAAAAAACGTGGAACCGTTGCTCCCTTATTGAGGAGATTTCCAAATTCAATATCACTGAGATGATGGAAATTTCGGGTAAAAAAGAGCTAATTAGACTCGGAGAACTATTCGGTTTGGAGCTAAAGTCCTCCTTATCAAAGTCAGATATAAAGAATAAATTGCTTGAGCAAAAAAGTATTTATGATGCCAATGAATCCCAGCAGCTGTCGGCTGTCTTTTATCATTCGAATAACTTTTTAACTGGTGCTATACCATTCTTTGAGGATAATTTAACAGAATGGGTTTTCAAAACACAGCAGGGTTTTTATTGGCTTTTGGATAAGCTTTCTCTTCCAACATGGAAAGAAGCATATGATCACAAGCTCGCAGATTATCCCGAGCAAAGAGAGTGGCTGAAAACGATCAGAGAGAAGATAGAGGTTGACACATGGGATGATCTTCTTGCAGCCTTTGAACTTGGAGGTATTAATTGGCCACTCGAAACCAAGATTGAGCAGTTGATTGGCTCCAAAGAACCTGAAGAGGTGCGTCAAGGACTTGAGCAGCTTAAAAAGGAATCCAAAACTCCTCAAGATCTACTAATTCGGCTTGGTTTAACGGAAAATCAACCCTTGTCGAAGCTTGAAAACATCAATAAAACCCGCTGGAAATATCGAAATTACATCTTTTATCAGGTGCTTATAATGCTGGCTGAGCTGGGAATGGAGAAAATCTCAAAAAATGCTCCATTCTCTCAAATCGATGTGTCTTATTTTGGAATCAAAGAATTTCCAGAAAGCATTGGTCGCCTAACTGGGTTGCAGAACCTTCGTTGCCAGCAGAGTTCGCTGAAAACCTTGCCAGAAACAATGAAAAACCTCTCCAGTTTGAAGCTTTTAGAGATCCAAGACAATGAGCTTGAAACGCTTCCTTGGGTCATTACAGAGATGAAAAATCTAGAAACGTTGGATCTCTCTGGAAATCCCCTCAAAGAGCTTCCTCCTGAAATTGAAAATCTCACGAAACTGAAATTTCTCAATCTTGATTACTGTAATACAAGTAAAAGTCGTGGCATCGAGGTGTTTCCGGAGTATCTACCTGCCTCTTTGGAGGAGTTGCACTTTCATCTAACTTCGTTTACACACATTCCTGAGTCATTGGGAAAATTAACAAAACTCAAAAGTCTCTCAATCGGAGACTCCAGAATAAACTCCTTTCCGGAGAGCTTTGGAAATCTAAGGAATCTTGAAATGCTACGGTTCCAATCTTCCGTAATAGGTCCTTTTCCCGAATCGGTTCATCAACTAGAGAAGCTTACGCTCTTAGAAGTGGGGGGCATTATTGAGAACAATGAGTTAGAATTCTTTGATAGGATTAGCTCTATTCCAAATATAGAAGAACTTGATGTACGAGGCGGCATTATAGAATTTTTTCCTCCTTCTCTCATCCAGAACATGAGTCTCAAGAGACTTACTCTACGGTCCGGCCATATAAAATATATACCTGAGGAAATTGGTAATCTAAAGAACCTTGAATACCTTAATCTTGACTTTAACAAAATATCATCTCTACCCCCCTCGATATCAAAATTGACAAGAGTCACACTAGTGGAGCTGGCGTTCAATGAATTATCCAAGCTTCCAGAAGAGAAATTGATCGCAATGCTTCAGGTTATCGCTACGATTCCAAATCTGGAGTATTTGAATCTTAGCTACAATGATTTCACCACTTTATCTGATTCTCTTGTGAAGGTTCTTATCGATCTAGATATTCCCGATGTAGATCTGAAAGGTAATGAATTCTCTACAGAAGAACAGGCACGACTTCAGAAGCTTTTAGGAGAGAAGGTTAGTTTGTAACCAATCCTGTGTTCACACATAGAACAAATCTCAATGAATACCTATAGCCCGTTTCCCTACGTCATGATAGTAAATTTAACCACCGTTTTCCCGCTTTCGAAAATCCTTTCCCACTTCGTGCGAAAACCAAGGTTTAACCTATATCGAAATTGTGTCACCAACAGTATTTACACAAGAATGTAAGACTTTTTATGTCGTCGCATTAATCTGGAACTTTAAAGACCCCACCGGTCTCCGACGCAAGAGATTCAAACAACCTTCTTCTATCTTGATACCCATACTCATCATCAGAGCATGGGACCTTGATGCGCCTTAAAAGAGTGTATGTCTTGGCATCATATAGCTTTGCCGTGATCGGAGCACCATTGGTGCATTCGGGATCAAACAATAGCCAATAGGTAGCAGACAACGCCGCATTGACGGACGCTTCATATTTGGGTGTTAAAAAAGCATCGTACATATAGGAACGATGAAGCGAATTCAAATGTTCACCCAGATTCGTTTCTATGTTTAAGTCTTCATATTGTTCATCTTGAAGATAGTTGGACACCCAATTGTTGTTTATCGCTCTGCCGCATACAACCGCTTCTACATTTCCTTGAGAGCCTTTTAAAAATATCAGTTCGAGTTTGGGTTGTGGAAGGATTGGCTCTGTCGTTGGTTCTTCCTCTGACCATCCGATGCTACAAAGTTGTGCAAATATCTCTGTTTGTTTTGTGAAGGCTTCTCTTTTACTATTTATAAATTGCCGCTTTGTGGGGCGATTAAAGTAGGCGAAAGAAACAATAAATCCAAGTGTGATGGCAAGCCCAAAACGAATCCGAGCCGCCCATATCTTTGCAAAGTATCGTTGCATGCTGCGCGGACTTTGCATCATTCCCCAAGCAACAGCAACAATAGCGGGGACTCCGATTCTAAACAATGCAATTATGCCCGACTCAGACTCCATGTATGAACCAACATCATCGACTTGACTCAAGGCAATAACAAGCATGCATAGATTCGATGCCGACATGGAGAATAAAACAAGTGCAGTAAGAATCGAATAGCCTGTTATGGTGGTTGCCACACAAATGATGAACGTGTACATATCAACGGCATTCATATCTCCCAAAGGAAGGGCTCGTGGACCAACCCATTTCATGCCAACATATAGATGCATCATCAAAACCCAAACCAAAGGAAACCCGACAAATAGAGGGGCTATTCTTCGTATGCGCCCAAAAAGACGATCCAATGGCGAGTTCTCTCGAAAGATGGGCTCATCAGGTTGAATGCCGTTTAGAAGATCGATGCTCTGCTGCTGGTCGACCGTCATTTTTTGTTGCTGACCATCACATGTAGCCACCCACACATCGCAATAGAGACATTGCACAGGATTGGTCAAGACCTCTTTTGATAGGGGACCCTGACAGGTAGGACAATGTAAGCCCTTTATTGCATGTGTGTCCTGCATTCTGATCACCTCACATTCTGCAACAAGTGACACGGCTTAGGAAGTATTCATATTTTAACAACATCATGGTCTTTTAAAAGATTTTTTCTTGACCGAGACATCAGTGTGAATCTATCCAATAATTGCAGCGCACATACTTCTGTAGATGTACACCTCATGTGAGTGGGTTCAGAATTTCCGCTTCGAGTTTGAATATCTCATGGTCCACATGATCAATTATCTTCAACTACTTTGATACCAATCAGTCTATATCATCCGTTCCAATTGAGCAGAGGTGAGAATGGACACATGACATTGGGATATGGTGATGCACTATGAGATTCATTTGTACGAGCGGAGTCGTTTCTAGACATCGTCACTCATAGAAACATCATCTTTGATAAATAGCGATGGGTCCCACGCAGAGATTGTACCCATAAATGCAGATGTTGCAACCGTTAAGGGACTGGCTAAGTACAACTTGCCAGGACCAGAACGACCCTGAAAATTCCGATTGATGGCCGAAACAGTGACTTGGTCTGGAGTGATCGACACACCTGGCCCGGCACCAATACAAGCCCCGCAGCCTGGATCGATCATCTTGACACCCACTTCTAGAAACAGTGTATGCCAGCCTTTGTCAACCGACATTTGCTTTACTTGTCCGGAGCCGTATTGAATGAAGAAATCGACGCCAGATTTAACTTGCAAACCTGCGTCTCTTGCCGCTGTACAAACTTGAGCATAATAGGCGATGTCATCCTCTTTTCCAGCGGTACAAGATCCTCCATAGGCGATGTCTATAGCAACCTTTCCGATATCCGCTATGTTGGCTCCATTGGTTGGGTCGCTAGGGATTCCCTTGTTTGGATCACCTGGGTGGGCTACCATTGGTTGAATGTCTGACAAGTTGATGATGTGAATACCACCATCATAGTGTGCACCTGGATCTGGAGACACGAACTGTGACAACTGCTCTTCTCTAGACAAATGAGGCTGGGCGTTCAGCATCCAATCCAACAGTGCCTCATCGGCTTCACAGATGCCTGTTCTTCCGGAGCACTCAGTTGCCATATTGCACAATGTTGCTCGCTCGTCTATGGACAAGGACAGCAATCCAGGTCCACCGAACTCCATACTCCTGTTGAGCGTCAACTCTTTTCTGGCATGATCAGCCAGAATGGCCAGGATGACATCCTTGGCGGTACATCCAGGATGCAGCTCTCCTATCAGTTCAAATCGGATGGACTCTGGAACTTTCACAAAGGTAAAACCTGAACTCACAAGGTTTGCATACTCTGTAGACCCGACTCCCCACGTCAAGGCATTTGAGGCACCACCCATACAAGTATGAGAGTCCGTAGCCTGAATAAAGTCTCCAATCTCAATGAACTCTTCACGCGCCACTTGGTGACAGATACCGGGTGACACACCATTCTTGGCTGAATAGTCTCGGACTCCGGCATGCTGTTGAAATGCCAGTTGCATGTCGCGCAGCGTTTGTACTTTGTTCATAAATGGTACAAACTTGGGATTGTGATGAGCATAGAGCAAGTGGTCTTCAAAAATAGCAAACTTACTTGGATTCGGAAGTGTGTAGTCTGATCCATATTCTTCTCGTAAAAACGTATGCACTTGAGCGGTTGTAAACTCATGGGAGTATCCACCTTGCACTTGAGCAATCACGGGATCATGGGGTTTCACACACTGTCCCTCAACTTGACCGATGAGATTGCGACTGATAATATGCTCAGCCATCGTCATTGGTTGTTTGGGTGTATCCAATGGTGGCAAGTCTAGGTCGCCTTTTTGAAGTGCCTTAGAAAAGGCAAAGAGCCCTCCATATTCGATGATTAATTTGGTGACGGGGTCATATTTACGCGTGAATTCGTCTAACTGTATTGTTTCGCCATTCTGCAACCGTTTCAACATCGCATGGTCACCCATCAGTTGACCAAGATTGATGTTGTTGCGTTCATGAATCGGTGCAAATGAGGCTGCAATCACAATGTTGATACCTGCCCATCGCTCACATTGAGCTGCCGTTTCACGGCTGGAACCCGTCCCTTTTCTTTGACCTGATACAATCACTTCAAATCCACCGTCTCGCAAGGCATCCTTTTGAAATACTCTAGAGCCGTTGTGCATTAGACCAGCATAGGCGTTTTTGGCGATTTCACTCGGTTCATGGTCAAAACACACCCAAGCAGGCGTCATGGCATCCGTATTGATGTCATCGAGTAAATCTTCGACATCAAAGTCTTCCATTCTTAAGTTCAACCCGTCATACAGCTGTCTTTTTATCAGATCCAAGTCTTTGGTTAACAATAAAACTCGCTTACCGGGGGTCAAAGAAATCTCTTTTGGCGGCCAATTCTCGCGCATCGTTTTCCTTTGTGCTCTTTTAAGTCTAAAAATTAACCCAACATCTAGATATTTTCATGTATTTTTTTTGATTGAGGCAGCATTGTTGCACAAATGCCTCCGATATCTATTCTGCTTAGAGGTATTCAATATCAGCCACATATTTAGGGCATGATTTTCTAGATAACTATGTCGCGATGACACTTTGTGCGAAAACGAAGGCTCAAAAATCTAAAAGTGTTCGCGGCATCAACAGATTTATGTTCTATCTTTTCGAGCTACTTTATCGGGGAGAGAAAGAACATCTTGCGTCACGTTTGTGTATGTAATATCTGTGCACTGCGGCTTAAGCCCCTTGTTTTCATCATTCGTTCTAAGACCGACAGGGTAGCCTTCAACAGTAGCATTGCTAATGGTCATATCTCGGATGTTGTTGGCTTGCTCGAATCCTGTTAGCGCATTGCTTTGGAAATCTGGTGTGTCTTTGCGGGCTACATTTGGCGTTCGGTCATCCTTTTGAATATGTAGACCATCGAAATCAAGGTTGCTAGCATACGAAGTATGAA
>CAJWHX010000195.1 GCA_913040875.1 uncultured Pseudomonadota bacterium
ATGGCAGAAATTCCTATGTTGGGAGAAATATCAAACGATGTCTCTCGCAATGAAACAATCTGGCTGGGAGCGCGTCGAATACCGGCTTGATCCCACAGGTTGTCAACAATCATCTTGTCTTCTAAGTCTTGCCATGATTTCGGACGATATCCAATCGTTTTCCTTCCAGCAATCCACTCATGACCTGAATAGATATTGCCTATTACGCGTGCTTCGTTGGTTGGATCAAAAGCCTTAACGAGCGATAGGACGTCATCTGGTAAATTTCCAAGAGTCTGTTCTTCCAGTCGAATGGCATCCATCATATCGGGAACATCTGCCACCCCCAAGTCAATCAACTGAATCGATTCATCCTCATTATTCAATGAACCTGTACCTCTGGCCATGCCAATAGCCAGAACCTTTGTCGCCCCAATCCCTTCAAGTCCTTCGCGATTTTGAGGGAAGCTACGACCACTCCTGTCGCTACAATCCATGAGTGACCATCCACTATATTGCAAACTTGTTGTCTATACTGTTCGATTTCATCATTCTTCTGGCTACTCATACACACTCCACATCAAATCAGTCACACAGTTGATAACCAAATCGTCTCTCGACAGCGTTGTACGGCACCAAGCATGATCACGTATCTTCAGCAATCAGTTCAGATAATGCGAACTGTAATTCTTGCATGGAGATCGGTTTTTGAAAGATAGCATCCACCGGTAAAGCCAACTGATTCAATGTACTACCCGTAATAAGAACACATTTGGATTTGAATCCTTCTTTGCGTAGCGAAGTCACAAATTCTTCGCCCGACATTACCGGCATCTCAAAATCCACCAAGACAATATCTGGATTGTGTATACGAGCTGCTTCCAAACCCTGTTTTGCGTTGTACGAACATATCACCTGCATACCTAGATTTTGACAGTACTCTGCCATAAGACTTACAATCTGTGGGTTGTCATCCACTATCAACAGTGTTGTGCCCGACAAATTAACCGTCGTAGAGTGTTCGAGTGAATCAGACTCTTCATATGGAGTCGAATGTGTTGGTAAGGAAAACCAAAAGCGACTCCCTTCCCCCACTGTACTCTCAACATGAATCTGAGACTCCATCTGCTGGAGAAGTCCTTTGCAAATGGCCAACCCCAACCCAATGCCCGGTGCATGAACAGACCGTTCTCGAACAAAAGGCTTAAAGATACTCTCTATGTGCTCCAAAGAGATTCCCACTCCTGTATCCTGAACCGAAATTTGAATCGTCTCTGCGAAGGGTTGTTCGAACAACCTAAGTGTAACGCTTCCATGATGTGTGAACTTCATGGCATTGGACAATAGATTGCTCAATATTTGCTTGAGACGAGTTCTATCTGCATGAACCCAATGTATGCCACTCACTTCAAGAACCAGGTCTACATCTCGACTTCTTACTTGTTCTACCGACTCCTGATGCACTTCGCGAACCAGTTCGGACAGATTGAACATTTCTGATTGAAGATCGAGTCTACTTTGCTCAATGGAAGTAAAATCAAACACATCATCCAACAATCTTCCCAAACCAAACGAAGCAATTTTCAGTGACTCCACATACTTATCTACACGTGATGAATCGAATGCTGTAGATTCTTGCTCCATCATCTCTACACCAGCCACAATGACCGTCAGGGGATTGCGAATTTCATGAGATAGATACGCCAAAAATAAATCCTTCGCCACAACAGCCTGCTCGGCTTCTTCCTGCGCCTTGGTTCTAGAGATCAATTCTGTCTCCAGTCGAGTTCGCAAACCACTTTCGCGAACTTCATTGTACACAGCTAAAGCGGCAGCCGTTAGGGTACACCAAATCAACACCATCGTGGAGATAAGTGGAAGTGGGACTCCCGTACCCAAGTCTGGAACATACACACCCAACTGCCATATTCCCAAAGCTATAATCGACAGTGTTACACCAGTAATGAGTGCATTCTGTCGCCCTCCGATCACACCCATGAAAATGGTTGCTAAGGGATATGTATACAGAATTGGACTCTCAATAAAACCAGTCCAAATCGGCCCTTGGGTAAGTTGAACAATGACCATGATCATCATTACTGTACTTGGTACCCGCATCGTTGCATAAAATTTCAACAATAGGAAGCTACTACACGTAAGGATATGACCCAGTGTAACGTACCCATAATACTCGAGGTATTGAGGCTCAGCCCAAGCACCTACGACAATAGTAGACAAACACGATAAACCTGCCAATAAACAAAAGGCCAGCATAATCCTAGCTTGCTTCATGGCGGTAGGCTCACGACGCAACTCAGGATGCAGACAAAAGTTTTCGATTTGGTACCAATACTCGAATAGATGCATACTTTTTAGTACATGTAACAACGACATCATCTAGAATCTACACATATGGTTTATTTAGTGTACCGATTGTCTAGTACAAATCACTTAAAACCCATCCTCTATTAACGCTTCAACCTCGTCAATGGTTGAACATTCTATCACTCGACTGACAACATCATATCGATGGCCGGCGCGCATCATTGCCGCGATATCCTTTTGTTTGCGCTCTGCTTGCTTGGCTTCATTTCGTCTGTAAGCACCAAACCGTCGTTTCCTCGCATAGACGACCGCAGATTCAAGCGCAGGATCTTGCATTTGATCATGTATCTGAGTGATGGCATCATCAATGATTTGGCTGTCGACGCCTTTCTCACGAAGTTTCATTCGAATAAAGGGAGCACTCTTACCACGATTGGTAAAATGTTCCACCCACATTAGAGCCACCTTATCGTCTTTGATGCGACCAGATTCCATCACTTTTTTTACTTGTGTTTCTACCAGGTCTTCACCCATCCGTTTTTCTTCTTCAGTGACCTTTTCTCCACGTGCGCGCCAATTTCGAATCAGTCTACGCTTCAATACTCTTCGAAGCTGCATCTCTGTGGCTACATATCGCTCTAGATACTTGTTACTCGCCCATTCAATTTGTTTGACGGTGATCGGTTTGGGTACCCAATTTGGGTCTCGTTTCTTTCGCTTTTTTCTGAACTGCATACAACTATTCTAGTCGATCGAATACAAAATCCCAACACAATTATGGACAGTTTATGTCCAAAAATGGTCAGTTATTGCTGTAATGATTCGTATTTTTTACTTAAGGTTGCAGCCATATCTGGGTCTTCTATTTGAAGCTGCTTCCATAAGGGGGCTAAACTGTCCCATTCGCCAAGTTCTGCCAGCGACTGAACCTGCAAGGCCTTCGCATTCACTGTGTACTCCGAACTCGGAAAGTCTTCTAACAAACCAGCAGACCTGCGACGAGTAGCCTCCCATGCACCCCGCTTTGCGTAAAACTCTGCGATTTGAAACTCCTTCTTGGCCAATCGTTCTGTACATTCGGTACGCTTCTCAAGTACCTCTTCCAAATGAACCGACTCTGGAAACTGCTTTTCAAACCCCGTCCAACTTTTAATCGCTTGTGCCGTCCATTTCTGGTCTCTACCTGCGAACTTCGGTGCCTTTTTGTATAGTGTCATCCCGATCTGATACGTTGCGTAGTCTACCTTTTCATGCCTGGGATAACGACGACGAAAATCATCATAACTGTAGCGAGCCAAATCCCATTCCGTCTTTTTGAAGTATACATCGGCTATTGCCAGTTCAGCCATTTGAGCCAGAGGATCATCACGATAATAATTTCGAACAATATTGAAGTACTCTACTGCTTTTGTATAGTTCCCACGATCCATGAACTTTTGTCCCAAATCATACTGCTCTTGAGCGGTCTGGGCAGCTGCTTGCACAATACACAGCAGCCATAGAAAAATGAGATTGAGCACCGCAAACCCCTTGTCGTTTGTTGGATGGAACCTATACCAATTAATACATTGAACTGCAATATACAAACGAACTTCTTCCATACAACACTGGAGACTCGAATGAACATTCCAAATATTGATCTTCGTACTTTTATTATTCAAATCGCTCAGGGAGCATTGGTTGGGCTTGGAGAGATCGAAGACCCTGAAACAAAACAAACCTCTGTGAACCTTCCTTTTGCCCTTCACAACATTGGCGTCATCCAAATGCTTGCCGAAAAAACAAAGGGAAATCAAACTGAGGAAGAGGCTCAACTCATCAAGGCACTCCTGACAGAATTGCAGGACAAAGCCAAAAATCGCACATAAAACTCTGAACCGGCAACATTTGACATCATATTTGAATTGACATTTTCCCCATGTACGACTAATTTACAGTGTGAAAGTGGAACCCCCACGACAACACACTCTTGAATCTTATGGAGGAAACGATGATTCTTGGTCTTATTGGAATGATGTTCGCCTGTAGTGGCGACAAAACTGGTGAAACTGGTGACGTTGCAGCTGCAAATACTTGCCCCGACGGTGCAGAAATCACCATCAGCAACACCTACCCTACTTCTGATGCTGCAAACTTCTACATCTTAGACAGCGTTGAGTTCACCTTGAGTGCTGAAGATCCTTCAGCGGCTCTCTCTTTGTCTGGTCCAGACGGAGATGTTGCTGGCTCTAGTGCTGTAAACGGTACCAAAGTTACCTTTACCCCAGATGCCGCATTGGCTCCTTCTTCTTCGTACACAGCATCTTTGTCTTACTGCAACTCAGAAGACCCTGTAGATGTAGCATTCTCTACTTCTGCTCTTGGAGAAGAATTGACTGTTGACCTCGTTGGTAAAACATACGCTGTAGACTTGGCTTCAGGAAACTTCGTACAGCCTCCTGGAATCGGTTCTTTACTCGGCGGTTTATTCGAGAACAACATCTTGATGAGTGTTACTGCTTCTGGAGATTCTCTGGATTTCATCGGTGCGCTTTCTGTAGAAGGTGATACTGCTCAAGACACTTGCGCTGAAACCTTTGATGACTTCCCATCGGCAGACTTCACAAACGCTCCGATGTTTTCAGTACCCGAAGCAGATTTGAGTCTGAGCATCTCTGGATACTCTGCAACAATCTATGCATTGGCAGTATCTGGTACATTTGCTGCGGATGGTTCATACTTCGGTGGTGGTGAACTGAGCGGTGAGCTGGATGCTCGTCAGTTGGTTGACATCGTTGGTGGTTTGATGGACGGTGTTGAGTCTGCAGACGACGTTTGCGGCTTGGTAGCTGGATTTGGTGTTTCTTGCTCAGACTGTACTTCTGATGGTGAAGCATACTGTGTGAACTTGGAAGTCAACCGCTTGGTCGCCAATGAAACTGGTGAAACATTGGTACCAATCACTGCAGAGGACATCGCTGCTGACGCTGACTGTGAGTAATCATTGTAAGCTGTGATGGTTCGCTATCGCGATAGCAAACCACAAATGCAAATCGGCTCTCCATGGAGAGCCGATTTTTGTTTTAGTCGATGATTAAAACCAAATACTTCATCATTGATCCACATGATCGTCTAGAGCAGTCCTGTCTTCTGTACTTGACCTGCATTCTGTACTTGGCCTGCATTCTGTACTTGGATTGATGAACAATTTCTTTGATTCAACCTTCTGCAGTCAATGTAATGTCTAGTTCCTCGGTGATGACATGACACTCATCGGCTTCAGCAGTAACGGTCTCTTCTGTAGAAACAAAGCCTTCCGCTGAAACAAATACCGTTATTTCTCCGGGTAGTTCTTGCCCACAATAATGACCGCCCATCGAATCTGTATCACAATCTCCAGACATCTCTTCGGAAGAATATGACACTGAAGCATTGTCAATGACATTCCCATCTTCATCATACACCTTGACATACACAGCGAATTCAATGCTCGGTGTACAAGCGATATCCTCCTCAACTTCCCCAGTGTCCTCTTTTGAACCACAGCCCAATAACGCAATAAATGCGAATGACATAATATTCTTCATCGTATCCTCCCAAAATACCCACTCATCATACATTACATTCGATGTATCTGCCAGTATTCTTGAAATCTACTGTCCTCTTGGCGCCATTCCAGCGTTCACATATATCTCATCAATGACTTTCATGTTGAGTACTGCATCGGTACTGTTGGTAACTATTTGAACGCCATGTTGGATTCCATCAACAAATTTCCGTAACTGACAGTCATAGGTACTTTGACCCCAAAAGCGTTCTGTACCTTTTATCGTTGGACTATCAATCTTGAGATGATGGTAAATCATATGCGGGACAACCGGATTTACCATTTTGATAGACCCCAAAGAACCCACCACTTTTGCAGAAACGGCCACCAATGGCCACCCCCAAAGTGAACACCGAATATGACCTGTGGTACCACTTGGAAATTTCAAATCAGCTTCCATGAATCGATCAATTGTAGGACTGGACGTCTTCGCCATTGCAGACACCACACTAGGCTCCTCCCTCATCAAGTGACGAAGAATACTGACCGTATAGCATCCAGTATCCATCAAAGCTCCCCCACCCAAGTCTGGATTGTACCGAATATCATTTGGAAACGGAAGTGGAATACAAAAGGAAGCCTCAATCCTAGAAACATCTCCAATTGTGTTTGTCTTCAACAACTCTCGTGTAGCTGATGTAATTAATGCACATGAAAGTTTGAATGCAGTTTCAAGTAGTAGTTACAATATTGAAGAATATGATGTTTTTTTTTAACTTCTCATTTTTTAAATCAGAA
>CAJWHX010000196.1 GCA_913040875.1 uncultured Pseudomonadota bacterium
TACATAGTAGCTCGTTGCTTCACCGGGAAAGAATCCCATGAAGACGTCCTCTTCAACGACAGAACCATCAGGTTTTAGGATGGATACGGGACCCATTTTCATAGAAGACGTTTGGGCTTTTGTGGATGAAGGAAGGGGGAGGGGAATACCACTGGGGAAATACTCGGTCAGCTGAAAGACGCCTCCAAGTAGACCCATCAT
Organism: uncultured Pseudomonadota bacterium; assembly: GCA_913040875.1. The sequence goes on from CAJWHX010000196.1 coordinate 202, forward strand.
CGGCTCAACTTGAACGCAGCCATTGTATGGATAGATGTCAGCTCCGATGGTTCCAGTCGATAAAAATGGTTCTTCGTACCCACAAAATACAGCGCCGTGCTCTGTATTCCATTCATCAAAAGGGGAGAGAAGGCTTCCATCCGCACCGTAAATTTGAAGGTCGGGTTCGTAGTCCTCTTCATAAGCTGGATAATGCCAGTCCACCGTTCCATCTCGAGTGATGTGGATATCTTCTTGTCCCTGCGTGATCGACCGCGTGACCGTTTCTAGTGTGAACGCACCATCTGAAGTGGGAATGCTGGACCACAAATCGTAAAATGTGTCTACAGCAAACTCAGAGATTCCTTCCATACGGGCATAGGGGTGACCGTGGGCACTGGTACCCGTCGGGGTGACATCTCCACCACCACCCTGAAAGTGTCCAATGACGATGGGGTGATCAAACCGTTCTTGAAAGGCAAACTCTAAGTGTCCAGGAGCATCGACAGAGAACAGTGGATTGCTCGCACCCAGAGAGGTTCCATGAATCCCGAAGTTGAAAAATATTCCCATAGGATTGTTGTTTGTATCATCGACACGCAGCATCCAAAGTTCTGGATTCTTGTAGTCCCCATCGATATCGTCCCAGAAGCCCAAGTCGTTGTTCTCACCACGTCTATCGGCGTACACCAAATCGTCAGGATCCCAATCGCGAATCATTCCAAAGCCGATTTGTGCTGGTACTTTTGTCTCAAAGGCTTGAATCACAAGTTCGGCTAGAGAAGCTGAGTAACGCTGAAAGATCTCTTCGTTGTATCGATCGCCTCCTAGGTAAAAAGGCACCTGATCGCTGTAGTTGGCGGGTGCGTGGTGCGTGTGACTTGCCGATATGATGACTTTGCCTTCGACGTCGATTCCGGTAGATGATTTTATTTGCCGTTCGACTTCCCGTACCAATTCATCATTGCTGTAGATTGAATCAATTGTGATTAAGATCCACTCTTGATCTCCATTGTCTAGCCAGAGAGCCTCCGCCATAATAGACGTTTGAACACCGGCGGTGGTTGCAAAAGCCATCGAATATTGACTTTCACGGTCATCAACAGTGCCGGCTCCGCCAAGAAAAAAACATCGATTGGAATAGCCACCCATCGGTGTTCCAATAGGGATGTCAATTTTCCCTTCCGCAACACCAGCCTGCGGAGAACCTGATTGTAGTGTCGGTATGACAGGGTCACTCTTGTCCCCATTGCAGGCCAAGAGAGTCATTAACGAGAGCATTGTTGATCCTTCTCAATAACAGTGTGAACTAAATAACAGTGTAGATAAACGGAAGAATCGGAGATGAATCCAAGAAAATGATGAATCCAACCATCAAAATTAGAACGAGGATGATGGGAGTCATCCACCATGCTTTGTTGTGTACGATGAAATCAATGAATTCAGCCAATAAGCCTTTGTTTTCATTTGGGATTTGTGAATCAGACATGGAGAACCTCTAGAGGACATCTAAGTAAAAGAAAGTGTGAGAGTTTGGTATGCCACCTAGACAACGCCGGTCATGCAATCAGTCGTTTGCGATCAGTTGCATTGGTGTTTCAATGGTCTCTCCATTCCATATTATCTGAATGTGGGCGTCTTGCCACACCGGATCCGTGAAATCTGACACATCTACAATTTTAGCCTCGATATCTCGTCGTCTGAGATACGGCTCCAGATGATACCGCCACTCATGGGTGGTTTGGATGTGACATGGGATCTGAGGTCTGCCAAAGATGGCGACTGTCTTATCGGTTGGTAAGTCAAGGAGTTGTTCGCTGATCTTGGATAGATGGCCATCTTGATCACTGGGGGTGCGGATCCAAATTTGTGGACACCCATCATCTGTATTGGCGAAGATCCTTTCCTCATAGGTTTGTTGCAGCTGAGTTTGGTATATGTTCATCGGTTGTAGACCAAACAATCCCAATACAATTGCTACAAGTACGATGGTATTGCGTAATTTAGCGTTGTGAATTTTGGTCCATCCACAAGACCAAAGTATAGGCAGAATGGTGATCCACGGCAGTAACAGTCGAGGGTATTGTTTGGGAACGATCATAAAGATTCCGATCGTTCCAATCCAAACCCAGATGAATGCCGGTAGAGCTCTCCATTGAATGCTTTTACAGAGAATGAACAGTGGGAGCAGTAGTCCTAAAGCATATACAATTGTAAAGGGATAAAACAGCAGTCTCTGTCCGAAGTGTGCATCCAACTTCCCTTCTGCACTTGCCGTTAGATAATTTTCCTGAAGCTCAATCTGTTGGAGGAACCACGGAGCAATTATGGGTAGGCAGAAAAGGATCACAATCCATAGATGCCATCGCTTATTGCTGGTCATGAAAACACTCAAAATCACCCATGGCGCTACAAAAACAATCGTTTGTTTGGTGAGTGCTCCAAGTCCCAGACAGAGACCGGTCAGAATGGACATCCAAATAGATGGTCGGTGTTTCCACTCAAGGGCCAATGCGATACTGAGCGTTGAAAATGCCGTCATCATCGCCTCGAGCATAAAGTGTCTTCCGACGCCCACTAAGAGTGGAATCAACAGTGTCATTGCTCCCGCAATCTTCCAGTTACAGTCTATTCGATAAGCGATCCTCGCACATCCAGCCGCGGTTAGCATCGGCCAAATGAGTAAAGCACCACGCACAATGAGGTCTGATGGTGGCGTCGTCCCAAAAAAATGTGTTGCAATACCCCACCATGCACCCATCAAACCAGCAAATAAAGGAGGGTATTCTCCATAGCTACCTTGCCACATCTCCATAAACCATACAGAGAAATCACCTTGGAGCCACATCTCCTTGAACAGTTCCATAGCTCCGACATGACCTTCTTCATCGCCATCTCGTAGCAATTGATCCGTTGCCATCCACAGTAAATTGATGAGAGACCAACTTACGATGAATATAGGGACTCCTAAACGACGCCAGACCATAAGTATGCAAGGGTACCAAAGGATCCCAGTCCAATGAAGACCTTTTGGTGGGTTGGATTCGGAATACAGGTCGAGCTAGCTACAAAAATGGGTCCAGTGCAGGCGACCAAAGGTAGAAAGTAGTGTGACGGATGGTGATCAATTGTGCCAAGGAGCAGTGCATACCCAGTCATCGTGAGGAAGATTGGCGTAATGTGTTTGTTATAGCCGTTGAATGCAAAAGGAAGACTTAATATCAGCATGCCTCCAGTATACATGGTCCACAATTTGAAGAAATTTGGTATTCTAGACAACAAGTCCAGTGGATTGAAATTACCGTGCCAGTGCTCAGGGAAGGTCTCAAAGTACAAAATGAAGAGTAGATCTTCGGCGTCTCCAGTTAGCATTGCGAATCCAGCAATCAGGATTCCCATCCCGATAGATCCCCAAAGAAGCTGTAGGCTTCGTTTAATATCTGCCGTCTCAGATTTGATCCACCAATGATGAACACATAGAAATATCGTGCTCAAGATGGCACCAGGCCAGCGCAATGCTTGTGAAAGCAGTCCGATCATACCAAATCGAGCGGAGTGACCTTGAACGATGCTGCACCAGACACCGAGTATCGCCGCGGCAAAAAGGGAATCGGGAAAGTTTTGACTGCCTGGCTCGAACATCAACAAGGCATGTACCATCATCAATAGAGCAGGGACACTCCAAGCTATACGCGTGGCGCGAGGAGCAATGACACTGGTCAAGTGTACAGACGACAGTCCAACAAGAAGTAGAACATGTAGGAATAAGCAACTTGCCCCATTCAAATCCGGTGCGACCAAGATGTTGCTCGTCGTCAAAATGGGGGACCATCCAGGGGGTTGATTCCATGTGAATCGACGAGTTGTGAGCATCTCGTTGGCCCACTGCTGATTCTCCACTTGGTTGAGCAACTGGTAATAATGTGTATATCGGAGTTCACCTGTACCATGAAGAGCCCATACAGCATCGGATGACGCCATTAGATACACTGTGTCTCCTTTTACCGAGAGGGGGAGTTGCTCACCAGGCTGTAGGTCAGCCCATATCGATATCGCGGCCACTCCTCGATCCAGGTATCGATCGACTGGACCTTCGTCTAGACGTTCTTCGACAGCGCGTTCAACCTCTGCACGGACACCTTTTGTAGAGATGTAGGACCCAATCGGTCCCCTGATGGCCAACGTAATTCGTCCATTCACTCGTTGATCGGCGATCAGAGTCGGAGACGGAGTCGTTGGCGTCATCGAAAACGCTCCAGCATCCATCCATCCAAAGACTTCTACGTTGTCCCAAAAATTAGCGGGACGAAGTGGGACGAGCTGATGTCTTGGATCATCCGCTCCTTCCAAATACCAGTATCCATCCAGTGGTCTTTGGATGTCTGTACTCTTCCAAGCAACGATTGCGAGCAGGGCCAGTCCAATACTTCCAATTCCCCAACGTTCACGAGGTGCCATTGGATAAATCGGTTGTTTGCTTCCACTCATCCATAGTCCACCGAGCATCCATGCAAAGGATAATCCCCAGACAAGCCACGGTAGGTTGTCAGAGGTGCCGAGTCCGACCTCGCGAAGAACAGCAATGTTGAACCAGGTGATTCCCATTGAGATCCACGCTGAGTCAATCAATAACTGCAATGGTGAGAGGTGTTCTTTGCGATGGATCCAGCAACTCCATCCCCAACCTGTAGACCACAATACGGTTGTTAGACCTACAATTCCCATGATCCACCAATTGGCACCACCGAGTAGGGAGATGGCCATTAGTACATGTAGTCCAATGGGATAGAGCCAGTGTTTGAGGTTCATGGATGCAGTTCCTGTTCAATAATGGAATATCTGTAACATTTTCGGATTCAAGTACCCACTGGGACCATATCCGGTGTGTACACAGGCTCACGAAGATAAATATATAGGCTGCGTGTGGACGTGGATACTAGTTGGGTTAGAGATTGGTCTGTCTGACGGTACATATTTAGTCAACAATAAACGTATCGATATAAATGGAGAAATAATTATGATTTCAATCGGAAGCACAGCACCGGTATGGAACGCAACAGCCTACCAGAATGGTGAAGTTGTGACCTTGTCCAGTGACGATTACAAGGGAACGTGGGTGTTGATGTATTTTTGGCCCTTTGACGGGACAGCCATTTGCCATTCGGAAGTGAGCGGTTTCCAATCCCTAGAGTCAGAGTTTGACGCCTTGGGTGTAGCCCTAGTGGGTGTCAGTTGTGATTCTACTGAATCGCACAAGGAATGGTTTACAGACATCGAGGCCTTTCCCAAAGGGGAGCCTAAACACGCTGCGCTCAGTGATGAATCTCGTCAGATAACCAAAGATTTTGGATTTCATTTTGAGCCTGCGAACTGTTCTGTTCGCGGAACAGTGTTGATTGATCCAAATGGTGTGGTGCAATCGTTTGGGGCTAATTTTTTAAGCGTCGCACGTGATCCGAAGGATGTGTTGATCACGGCAAGAGCATTCACTTCGGGCCAGTCGTGTTCGCTTGAACAACGTGGTTGACCCTATACAATTGGTCTTGGTTTGACAGAATGGTATTCCACATTGGTTTGTACTTATTGGAAGGGTTTGTACTTATTGGAAGGTCTTTGAACTTTTGGCATGGACATTTTTCGGTCCCCGGTCGAATTCATTTCAACAAGCGTCTGAAGATTACTCCGAGTCTTGCTATTAGACTTTTCCGACAACGACACGTTCGATTCCTGCGAGGTCTTTGTGTACGGTGGTAGAGTGCAGTCCAGATTGAGTCATGATCGATTCAACAGACTGAGATTGGTGAATGCCGACTTCAACCGCGACGGCGACGTTGGCCCGTTGCTGAGCCATTGGAATGAGTACATTGTATACATCCAGTCCATTTGACCCACCGTCCAAAGCAATCCGAGGTTCGTGGATACTCACTTCTGGCTCTAGATCAAGGATGTCATTCGATGGAATATAGGGAGGGTTGGATACCACCACATCGATTGAACGGTTGGGCGGGATTGGGTCGAAGAATCGCCCTTTGAGTACGGCGACTCGATCTTGTACACCATGTTTTTCAACATTGGCCTTGGTGCAGGCGATGGAACCGCTGGACATCCGGCGCCACCTGTGCGCCTTGCCCTTTGCGGTGCTGCCGTCCTTCAGCTTCACCGTGACGCCATCATCCGACTGCAATTCAAGAACTTGCTTCCACGGCAGTTCAACTTCTCCGAACAAGGGGGACTTGAAGGTAAGAATGTTGTCGCTTAGCTTCACAATCTCGCCGGTAAGACGATCGCCGTTTTTCAACACCACATTGGCTGCGATAACCGGGCTACTGAACAGGGAAAGTACAACTGCACAGGCGGGCGCAAATTTGAACACAAGGGGGAAATTTTTCACGTTTACTTCTTTTAAGACAGGCATTGTCCCGATGTCTCCTTG
>CAJWHX010000197.1 GCA_913040875.1 uncultured Pseudomonadota bacterium
CACCTTCTTTAAGTCGCCGAGATGGTTTCATTAACGCCGTATAGCAGCCTTCCAAATCAGGCTTATCCTGAAGAAAAAAGGCCTCTACTTTTCCTCCCGATGCACGTCGTGCAGATACTCTAGCGTGTAACACACGAGTATTATTGAGTACCAAAACATCGCCGGGCTTAAAACACTCCGAGATTCGTGACACAAAGGAGTCAATGTGTTGATCAGAATTGTCCAACACCAACAACTTGGATTCTGACCGTTCCGCAAGGGGGTGAACGGCAATGCATTCGTCTGGGAGATCATAGTCAAAGGGCGCAAGTTCCTGTTCAAGAGACATGTGTTCATTTCCTGATTCGGATGATGTGGATGATTCGATAGCAACGGGGGCAACTATTCAATTCTTGTCCCCTTGTCAATCTCAGTTGAGAGAATTAGTGTATTGCATAAACTTGGAGTCGCTATGGGTTTCTGGAAATCACGATGGACAAATGGGCAGACTGGCTGGCACAATTTAGACATCAATGAGCACCTGCAAAATCACCACAAGATCTTATTTCAACACGATTCCCCAACCATCTTTGTGCCTTTATGTGGTCAAAGTTTGGATATGGCATGGTTGAATCAACAAGGTGCATCAATCATCGGTGTCGATCTAGTCAGACAACCCCTCGAGCAATATTTTACTGAGCAAAAGTTGACGCCGAAAAGTCAGCTCGTTCACGATATTGAATGCCTCACCTCAGGTAGCCAAACACTCTTTCACGCAAACATATTTGACATCACCTCAGACACAATCGGTCCTGTAGACGCCATTTATGACCGAGCTGCATTGGTTGCCCTATCACCGAAACACCGTGAGTCCTATGTGGAACACTGTTTGTCACTACTTAAACCTGGTGGTTCGATATTGCTGGTCACTTATGACTCTCCGGTCGCAGATGATCACGGCCCCCCTTTTCCAGTTCGAAAAGGGACTGTTGAAAAACTCTTTTCCAATGCCCAAGAATGCATTCAGTTGGATGAGGTGCACACGAACAAAGCAGACAGTGAACGGTTACGGAAACGCAACCTAGAATGGTCGCGCTCCGACATATGGAAAATAACAAAATAACCCCATCAAAGATCAACCTGATACCGTACAATGAAAATCCAGATAGGGACATACATCGACCATCTTTTGAACAAGTCAAAGCCTTTCAAACGTATCTGGTTAGTATAGGATGGTATTGTTCAATACGTACAACACGAGGCCTCGACATCTCAACAGCGTGCAGACAATTGAAAAAAATTTTCAAATCATCAAACAATCTACATAGGACGAAAACATGACACACAAAATTGGAATTATTGGGGGCTCTGGACTTTATAAGATTGAGCAGTTTGAAATTGTAGAAACAGACAAACAGTTTCAAAAGGCTCAGGAAACCATATATGGCAGCCCATCTGCACCAATTAAAAAGTACACAATGAAGGGTGTAGACGCAGAATTGTACTTTTTGGCTCGTCACGGACATAATCACCACTTAAACCCCTCAGAAGTTCCGTATCGCGCGAATATCCTCGCATTAAAGCAACTGGGTGTAGACTGGATCATCTCAATCTCCGCGGTTGGATCCTTACAAGAGGAAATTGCCCCAAAAGACATGGTTATCATCGATCAATTCATCGATAGAACAAAAGGACGTCCTTCAACGTTCTTCCACGATGGGATTGTGGCGCACATCAGTTTTGGAGACCCAGTTTGCACCAAATTGCGCCAATACCTCTTGAAAAGCACACAAGAGGTTGCACAAGAAGTTGCGGAAAAAAACGGGAATGGTACTGGCGAGATCGGACGGGATAATTTTACCGTCCACGATGGCGGAACCTATGTTTGTATGGAGGGTCCAGCGTTCTCTACAAGAGCAGAATCAAACATGTATCGGTCCTTCGGAGCCAGCGTAATTGGAATGACAAATTTGCCAGAAGCAAAATTGGCACGCGAAGCTGAGATATCTTATGCTACACTTGCCATGTCAACAGATTATGACTGCTGGAATACAGATCATGGTGAGGTCAGTGTGGATGAAGTTGTCGCGAATATGAATGCAAACATTATGAATGCGAAAGATATTCTCTTAAAAGTCATCCCCAAAGTTGCTCAACATGAAGGTGATGTACCTTTTAAAGGCACCATTGCCAATTCCATCATCTCTAAGGTCACTCCCCCCAATCGGAAATACGATCTCAAAAGCATTCTTGGAAAATAAATGATTTGGTTACCCCTTCTCACAGCCTGCGTAACACCACAACGCGTAGAACGATCAGCAACTCGAACAACTTTGGGTACTGCTTATCTATCGGAAGGCAATCCATCAGATGCCATCACAACGCTTGAAGAGGCAACCAAGTTAAATCCAAGGAATGCTGCTGCATGGGAAAAGTTGGCATTGGCCTATTACGCCAAAAGCGCGTCCGATAAGGCCATCGAGGCATTTGAAAAGGCCATCCGTTTGGATCCAACCAGAGCAGAAATCCGAAACAATTACGGTCTAATGCTTCTTGATATGGGGCAAGTGCAGCCTGCGATAGACGAGTTCAATGTTGCACTCGCAGATTTAGGCTACCGCAATACAGCACTGGTACTCAACAACTTGGGACAAGCCTACTATCAAAACAAAGAGTATGAGGCCTCCATCAGCGTCCTCACTCAGGCTGTGCAACGCGCACCAAATCTTTGTCAGGCTCGATTTAACCGCGCTTTTTCCTATCAGGCTTTGGATCGTAACGACTTGGCGTTGCAAGATTTTAATGAGGTCATTGAGTTGTGTGGCGACGTCGCAACAGGAGCCTATTATCACGCAGCTGAACTCATGTTTGAACTGCAAGACACCCCTGGTGCATGCAACTATCTACGCACTGTTGTTCGCGAAACAGGCCGCAGCACACTTGGTCGACGTGCAGAATCGCTACACAACGACAAATGTCGCTGACCGAGTTCACAAACAGATACCCCCCGCCTTACCTTCATCAAATTCTTCTCAACAAATCCCCACTCATTGCCGAATCACATCATTATGCCCTCTCATACCCAAACAAAAGAATCGACTCCACGTGTAAACCTACGACAAGAAAGAGAGCGTCGTTCGCTTACGATTAAAGATATTCATATTAGAGTCGGCATCCCACTTGAACACATTGAAGCACTGGAATCGGGCGTCGTCCCACAAGCTTTGAGAGGAAGAAAACTCCTTCGATCTAAGCAAGCCTACTTAAGCTTTTTGGACTATCCCAAACATTCCAAACTCGACGTACGTAGACGTCGTCGACGTTCTACTTCTGCCGGTTCCTCACGTCGTCACGGTGAACGTACTGGAAGTACAGAGATCGTAGTGCCGACGACATCCAAGTCTATATTTACAGGCTTTGGACTCGCGGTGGCCATGGTCGTGGGCCTCAAAACACTTTCTCTAGCCTTCGACAACCCCTCATTTTCTCTAGAGGGAATGCTAGATTCAATTGTAGAAGATTTAAACAATACAGATGCCTCTGAAGAAATAGCCAATGTGAAATTATCGTCCTCTCTCGCAAAAGAGTCGACACCACTGCTAACAAACACCACGTCTGGTTTACGATTGAAGAGCTCCACTGACTCAGTTCAAAACCAAATTGATGATTTGGTTCAGGACCTGGTGCAAATTGAAGATCCGGACCCTTCTGAATCGATAGGTCCACATGAAATATCAATCAAGGTGGATGAACGCAGTCGTCTCTTCTTCGTATGTGATGGACACCTCTTGCACAAAGGCCTCATAAAAAGAGGAGACACCTTCACCTGTAACTTTTCAAAGAAGGCCATCGTAGATATACATGACCCAGCTGCAGCTCAAATTACACACAATGCAAAACGTGTTCACCCAATGGGCCCACAAGGTAGTACCAGACGTCTCAGTTTTGTACACAATGAGTATTGACTGTTCTGAAACCTTGAATGTTCTAAAATCAAGTTGGTAAGTATACGAACGAACACTGGTTATATGACAAGGATTGGGTTTGTCCTAGTTCTATCTTGATCATAGTTCTACCTTGATCATAGTTCTATCTTGAACGTGATGCTCAACCGAACTTTCGTTGTCTTTTATCAGAATCAGTCTCTTTGAGAGGAATGGAACCAACAATTCGAATCTGCTTATCTAAACGATCCAGTGCCACATAAGTATCATCGGCTTCGATATTCAAATATCGTTCAATGACGTCAACGATCTCCCTCTTCATCTCAACCATTTGCTCTGGGGTGAGATTGACTTGATCATGAATCAGCAACAGCTGCAACCGTTTCTTTGCAATATCCCGACTGGAATCATCCTTCGCAAATAAACTCTTCAAGAACCGAATCATGATGCGCTCACCTGAGCCATGGCCCATTGCTTTACACGCTCCCATACACTCGTTTCCAAGGCTCTATTCAAATCGATGAACGGCACTTCTACCCCACGCAATCGCTGGGTCGCTCGATACATTGCTTCATGCAATAAGGACTCATCATTCAAGGCAAATGGTTCCCCTTTGTTGGAGGCTATTAAAACCTCAATACTTTCAGGTAAAACACCAAGAACTGGAGTGTCTAAAATCTGCCAGATGTCTTGAGAATCCAGCATATGCCCTTGTTGAACGAGTTCTGGTTGATAGCGATTGATCACGATCTGAATGTCTGAAAACTTTTTCTTCTGAAGCAAATCGATCACTCTATCCGCATCTCGTACAGCTGATACATCAGGAGTAACAACAATAACAGCTCTATGAGCGGCCGCTACAGCATTTTCAAACCCACGTTCAATTCCAGCCGGTGAATCAACGATGACATAGTCAAAACTGTGGTCAAAAAATAAATCATCGACGATGGAAACCATGTCATCTGGCACAATCGACATCTTATTTGAAGTTTGCGAAGTGGGAACAAAATACAAGTTTGGTACGCTGGCGACAGACAATACCACGTCAGCCAAATCGCATCTACCCTGAACAAATTGAACCAAATCCCAGTCAATGCGTTGCTCCATTCCAAGCAACAAATCAATATTTCGCAGACCGATATCAGCGTCCAACAGAGCTACCTTAGCTCCAGAACGGGCCAATCTGACTGCCATATTCGTAGAAACTGTACTCTTTCCAACACCACCTTTTCCAGAGGTAACGACAATACATTCTTGCATGAAACACCATTGTAAGGAAAGAAGGCCACCACAACATCAACTTAAGGGGAAGGAAATAGGGAATGTGAAGGGGTTGATGCTGTGGACATGCCAAGAGGGAAATCAGTTTTACTGATACCAAATAATACCGATAAAAACTTTACACGTCAAGAACTTTTTGTACATTCATGTTGGCGATCAATCATGAAAAAATGGATACGATCGTCAATTTGGACAATCTAGATCTTTTGTCAGCAAATATTTTTTTTAATTATTTTTTAGCCAGCAACTTATCAATGGTGCCAAGTGCATCTTTTGCGCGTAAATCATCATACCCACCCACGTGTTGACCATATATATAAATCTGCGGCACGGTTCTTTGTTTACTCATCCCCATGAGCTCTCTCAGAGAATCATATTGCCCCGTTAAATCTACCACTTCGATTTCTTGCAATCCTTTGATCGATTGAAGATAACGAATGGCAGCACTGCAATATCCACATGGGACCTTGGTGTATACAACTATTTTTTCGGGATTTGGTTGCATTTGACCTCCAACAGACTTCATTGTAACCGAGGTGAGAGACGCAATCCATTTTGAAAAAGATTTTTGTGAATCGTTTATATACAGTACATTGAAGAAGAGGGTGCCCTATGATTTACATCTATATATTGGCTTGTCGAACACCATTATCAGAACCTGTCCAAGATACAGGAGGAGAGACGATTGAACAGCAAATTGATGACACCTCTTTTGAGCTAAGCATAGAGACAGAACCACATCATTGGATTGAGAGGCCAATAGAGATCACCAGTTCGATTAGTGCGACAACACCAACCATTGCAGGAATAGAGATTGTTTGGCAATATCAATGGAACTGTACCGATGGCACCACTGGTACAGAACCCACTTTATTATTCACGCCGAGCACAGCCGGTATCGTTTCTTGTACGCTAACAGCGCAAAGCGACTCAGGTTTTGCCATCAATCCGGTGACCATCTCTACAGAGGTTCATGCTGCGCCAGAACAGGCTGACTGGACAATCCTAGTGTATCTGGCAGGCGACAACAACTTAGAAGAATCTGCCATCATCGATTTAAATGAAATGGAACAAGTTGGCTCCACAAACAACATCAATATTGTGGTTGAAATGGATCGTTGCTATTATTAACTCCATTACTTCCAAATATATCATTGCTATCATTATTATCACCGCCTCCAAATAAATCTGCTGCTGAATTACTTGTAACACTTCTTGTCGTGCCATATGGATTTGATTGGAATGGCATTTGTTGTTGCGCTACTTGTGTTTGTTTATTTCGTTCCTCTTCCTCTTTTTTTAAACGTGCTGCTTCTTCCTCTTTCTTTTTTTCCAATTCTGCTGCTTCTTCTTCTTGCTTCTTCAAAATTTCTGCTTG
>CAJWHX010000198.1 GCA_913040875.1 uncultured Pseudomonadota bacterium
CCAATTACATTTCCAAGTGCCAGATCGGTGGTGTTACAAATCATTCCTTCGACGCATTGGAGTGTACTGGGATCTCTCAACGTTGCGATGATGCTTGAAACCCATTCCGGAAGAGATGTGCCAAAGGCTACTAGTGTCAATCCAATAATCATTTCTGAAATACCGATACGACCAGCGATCTCAGCGGCTCCATCAATGAAGAAATCCGAGCCTTTGATCAGAAGAATCAATCCGACGAGAACCAAACCAATAGAAATAAGAAGAGGGGACATAGAACCACCTGAGGGATGCCATATGGGTCATTTAGGGTTAGATAAAGCCGATAGGAGAGCAGCATGAATCATAACATCATTGAACGAAATGAGCGATTGCAAAAAGTATCAGAGGCCTTACCGCCCTTACCAGCAGACACTCTGATTGTGAACGACTATACCAACGCCTTCTTACACTTAAATGGGATTCGATGGAATATGTTTTCGCATGAAAAGGTCGCAGGTCAACCCATACCGCCTTCAAAAGAGGAAGGCTTTTCAGCCGCGGTAGTCCGATTGTCCACCAATAAAGATCAACTTCGAATGATGTTGTCTTTACTCAATACAGTTTTGAAAGACGATGCGCCGATTTGGGTGATTGGTGGGAATGATGAAGGCATCAAGTCCTTTCCAAAGACGGCAAAAGGCTACGTAAAAGACGTTGAAACAATCGATATTCGTCAGCGAGCGAGATTGCTTCAGGGGACAAGAGGAGAGTTGCAGTCCACATTGCAAGATTGGATGGAGACCCATTCGATTGTGCTCGACGGTCAGCCAGTAGAGTGGAACACTTTTCCCGGAGTCTTTGCCAAAGGGAGGTTGGATTCAGGGACAGAATATTTGCTGAATGTTTTGGCGGATTATCCCATCAAGCGAACCTTTCAACTGGCAGATTTTGCTTGCGGAACGGGGGTGATTGCCCGTTGGCTTGCAGATCGATTTCCGGAGGCACAGATTGATGCGATGGATGCCGATAGCTGGGCGATTGAACTCGCACAATTGAATGCCCCCACCGTCAAACATAGGTTGGTTGATGGTTGGATTGGCATGCCCAGGGACTGTCGATATGACCTAGTAATTTCCAACCCTCCAGTCCATATTGGTAAAGAATCGGATTATTCAGTTTTGAGGGGGCTGATTCGAGATGCCAAAAGCAGACTACATTACAGGGGGCAAATCCTAATGGTTACCTTGCACCACATTCCGATTCAGCGCCTCGCCGAAGAGGAAGAGTATCGCATCATTGAAGTGGCAGCTCACAACAAACGCTACAAGGTATGGCGCCTTGCCAACCACAATTGAGAGGCTGAGGATATGAGACTCGATAAATGGATAGCACAATATGGTGGAATGTCTCGTTCTGAGGCGACCAAAGCCATTCGTCGTAAACAAGTGACGATTGATGGTAGGATGATCAACAGTCCAAACACGAAGATTCCAGCAGTTGCCGTGGTGGAATTGGACGGAATTTCAATTGAGCCCTTACCTAAATTACTGGCATTTCACAAGCCCGTGGGCTTGGTGACCACAGAGTCTGATCCGCACGGACGTCCTTGCGTTGGAGATTGGTTACCGCATCGTTACCACATTGTGGGTCGGCTCGATTTGGATACCCATGGACTTTTACTTTTTTCAACGGATGGAACCCTCACTCAATACTTACTTCATCCCAAACGTACGATTGAGCGAGAGTATGTTGCAAAGGTGGAAGGAGGACCGACATCACAGCTGATTGATAAGCTGGCGAAAGGTGTGGAAACCAGTGTTGGATTGGCGACCGCAAAAGTGCTGTCGATTGATGATGATGTGGTTCGTCTGGTGGTGACTGAGGGTCGCAATCGAGTGGTGAGACGCATGCTCCACAATGCTGGGCACTCTGTACTGGATTTGCAACGGGTTCGCTATGGGGCTGTGGAGTTGGGAGACCTACCTGTTGGACAGACCCGACCGCTTACCGATGTCGAGATGGAGATGTTTGACTCTACATTCAAGGGACGATGACTCTGCAACCATATTCTTGATTATGTAGGAGGAGCTGCAGTGAGTCCTGTGAACAGTATTTGGAACCAAGAGATGATTCCGGGATGAAGTAGGACCGTCGAAATACGCAAGGTCTTTTGTTTTAGAGTGAGATCTCGTTGACACATGAAGAAAATAAAGGCTGGTGGCATGATGATCCAGCATAGGATCAAAACGACATTTCGTACTCTGGGCGACGCCATCTCAAGGATGTTTGATGGTGGAATAACTTCCATGTTGATAATCCTCAAGGACTCAGGTCGGAATTATGATACAGATAAATTCCATAAGTGGATACAGTGTATTTACACCATCCTATCATAGTGAACGGAGTCTATCATGAATGAGAACAATTTATTGGGTAAGACAGCCTTTATTACAGGCGCATCTCGAGGAATAGGCGCGGCGATTGCATTGAGATTGGCAGAGGCGGGATGCAACATTGTTGTGGCCTCCAAGACCAGCGAACCGCATCCCAAACTCAAAGGTACCATTCATGAAACCGTTCGAATGGTGGAGGAGAAGGGTGCTAAGGGTCTGGCCTGTGTCGTAGATGTTAGAGATCCCGATATGATTCAATCGGCGGTCAATAAGGCGGTAGAAACCTTTGGCGGAATCGATATCTTGATCAACAATGCCTCAGCGATTTCCTTGACGGGAACACTCCAAACGAAAGCCAAACGGTATGACCTGATGCATCAGGTGAATGTTCGAGGTACCTTCTTGTGTTCTCAAGCCTGTTTGCCACACTTATTAAAATCCGACCAGCCACACATCATCAATCTGTCACCGCCACTCAATATGGTACCCAAATGGTTTAAAAATCACGTGGCCTACACCATGACCAAATATGGAATGAGCATGTGTGTTCTGGGAATGGCTGCAGAGTTTGAAGGTAAAGTCGCTGTCAACGCCTTGTGGCCCAAAACAACCATCGCAACCGCAGCGATAGAGTTTGCCTTAGGGGGACAAGCTATGATGCGTCGCTCTAGAAAACCAAGCATCATGGGCGATGCGGCCCATTGGATCGTATCTCAAGGTGTCGATACAACAGGGAATTTCTTCATTGACGAAGATATAATTCGTGAAATGGGTATTACAGATTTGGATTCTTATGCCGTAGATCCGACAGTGGAATTGATGCCGGACTTCTTTGTGTGAGTCTGATCTGTACAACTGGGTAAATCGATGGGAGAATTGAAATGCTAGCATTGTTTCTTTGGCTTGGGTGTGGTGAGAAGGAACCAACAAACCCACTGATTTTGGATGTGGACGGAGATGGATTTAAATCGGATGTGGATTGTGATGACAACAATGCTGAAGTCTTTCCGAATGCTCCAGAAATCTGTGATGGTGTCGACAACGACTGCGACGCTTCAATAGACTCTGATGATGATTCTGTAGACGCCGATGCTTGGTATGCAGACACGGATGGAGATGGATTTGGTGCTGGTGAAGCCACATTGTCCTGTGATGCTCCCAATGGTTTTGTCGTCAACGCAGACGACTGTAATGACCAGAGCGCTGAAGTGAATCCAAATGCTATAGAGATCTGTGATTCCATTGATAACAATTGCAATGGTGTAGCAGATGATCTGCCACCAGATTTCGAAGATCCATTCTTTGCGGTGTACGTAGACAATGATGGGGATGGCTTTGGGGACGTCAATACATTGTTTTATGCTTGCGACACATCTGCCGGTGTAGTCGACATTGCCTATGACTGTGATGATTCCGATCCGATGGTATATCCAGATGCAGAAGAGACGTGTGATGGTATAGACAACGATTGCGATGCCATCATCGACGAACAAGAGCCGGGGCAAGGTCAGTGCGACGAATGTACAGACGAGGTTCTTGCCAGCGTCACGGGCAGCATGACCCAATCGATTTTATCTGGAGATGATGTGCAAGCATCCTGTTCTCAAATGGGCTTGGCAGATCAAGTGTTTCGATGGATAGCACCCGCAACGGGTTCCTATACCTTTCAATCTGGCATCAGTGGTGGTGCCTTGGATGGTTCGGAAACGATTGCCATTTGGAAAGAATGCGGCTCTATTGAGCTCGCTTGTGATGTCTCTATTGCCCAACCTGCAAGTACGATCATCGATGCTGTAGAGGGAGAGGTCTATCAGATTGTACTCGAGGGTCCAGAAGGGAATAGAAGTGACCTGCACATTACAACGACGTCAGAATTGAGCTGCGACGATGACAATGATGATGATCAAGATGGACTCATCGATTGTGATGATGAGTTGGATTGCTGGTTTGCACCAACCTGTGGCGGTACGCAATGTCCAAACTTCAGCTTGGTGGATCCCATAGACTATGTGACGCCTCTGAACGGAGACAGTATCACCACTCAATCTCTCGGTGACTTTACTGACTCAAAGGAAGCGACATGTTTTGCAGCGGGTGCTTCGGATGTGACCTTTTCCTATACAGCACCGAGCAATGGTTGTGCACAGCTATTTGTCCATTCAGATAGCGTAGATGTGCAGATGGCAGTCTATGACTCTTGCGGAGGTAGTGAACTAGAGTGCAATGCAGGTTCGAGTGTTGCAACAACTAGATTTGGAACGGCATATGGAGCCTACATACCCCTTCAAATGACGATTGGAGAAGAGTATATTATCGCCGTGAGTGGACAAAATATAAACTCGGACGATGTGACGCTCAGTATTGATCGCAACGATGACGTAGACTGTTCAGGTGCATCTGTCGAGTAAATCAAAATCCCTTTGATTTACATCAAGATACCATCAACTTGTTTTGGAACGGGCCGTGCTTCGTGACCGATTCGGTCGCAGAGGTTCGCTTCAATGGTTCGACTAATGGCATACAGCGGTAGCCCGTAGTGGAAGGTGCTGAAGGGGTTTTCGATAAGTTTCCCGGCTAAGTCGATGATTCTAAAGATGAAACCGACCACCAAAACGGTGGGAATGGTCCACCAGCCCAATGCTTTTACCAACCCGATTGACAGTATGATGCCGTACAGGAACACCAAGCGAGTTGGGAAATACGTGAGGTTGGTGGGGATAACGGTTTTCAAAATGCGTTCGCAACCACCTTGTACATCAAGAAGTTCCACCAAACTCAAATCGATTTGCTGTAAGCGATGCTCGTTGATCCACCCTTTTTGAGCGGCCCTTTGTAAATCATCCCCTTGCATTTGAACCAGCGCATTGCAGGGGTTCGATTCTCTAGATAGTTGGTCCAGTTCTTCTTCAGTCAAATATTTTTTGCAATCCTCATCGTCTGGAATGCTTTGTTTGCGCATCGCCACTCGAAAGACGTGTACATAGGCGATGTGTCTGAGAACCAATCGTTCATGCAACTCTTGAATAGCCTCCTTGTCGTCCACTGAGCCTTCAATAAAATTCAAGAACTGTCGAGTGATGATCCTCGAACGGTTGATCATGCGTCCCCAAAGTTTACGACCTTCCCACCATCGGTCATAGGATATTCGGATTCGGTTTCCAAGAAAGATTGACAGAGCCAAACCAATGACGGTGAGAGAGACTTGAAAGTTTGGTTCCCACGGATAGTGGTGGTGAATCGCACAGGCAACTGCAGATACTGCGAAGAAGAATCCCAGAGAATGTCGAAGGGCATGAATAATTGTGCCGATGGGAAGTGTACTTTTAACGATCATTGTAGGCTTCTCACTTTTGAATGAAATATTGAGGTGTGTATGCGATGCAGTATATCAAATTTGGAACTGTGATGAAGTGTGGGACCATCAATCTTGAAGTGATATACTTAGGGTAAAGTTTTATACGAATACGGTATACTTTGTTTGAAATTATGATTGACGAGGAGCATATGATTCTACCCTTACTGTTCAGTCTTAGCCTTAGTTATGCAGCTGCGCCTTCTACTCTAAACGATCAACATTCCGAATATCAAATTCAAAGTCCGGCAGAAGATGTTTGGTCAGGGAACGCTCGTTTTGTTCAGGATAAAAAACTTTTTGGACCGAATGCAAAGCGAAAGGTATTCATGACCGATGATCCAGATTTTGCGTTGGCACACCAGTTCTCATCTATTGGTTTAACGACGATAGTGATCGGAACGGGAGTGACGGCTGGGGCCCTTGCTGCGGCAGTGATTTTTGGAGTGTTTAGTGCACCAACGCCTGGAGAAAACACTGCGGCTATCAACAGTTTAAAAGTGGCCGGCTACAGTGTACTGAGCGTGGTTGGTGGTGCGGGTGTTTCTTTTGTTGGAAGTAGCATAGCTCGAAATGTACTGGTTTCCAAAGGGCAGCAGGTACCATTTTTCGGAGGATACATCGCAACTTTTGGTGTCGTTTCCTTAATGACGGGGTTTGGTACCATTTTACACTGGAATGGTGTAGAACCCTCAGATGCACGACAACAAATCGGTCAAATGATGTCCCTAACAGGATTGGCTGCAATTCCTACGGGATTGATAACCCAACACATCACCAACAGAGTCGCCTACAATCAATATTTTGATTCTGTGAGTCTCGCTCCAACATTTTCAACAG
>CAJWHX010000199.1 GCA_913040875.1 uncultured Pseudomonadota bacterium
GAGTTACTCAAGGCAATGCTATCCTCACCGTTCTTTAAACTAAATGACCCGTGGACATACACAACATCGACGTCTACACCACCATTCGAACTGGTGTCGGCGTTCACACCAAATACAACATAATCACCTGCAGCCACAACCACATCTTCCGTAACCAAAAATGTTTGTTCCTCTGTATCCCCATTTCCGTCGTCCAATTCGTGGACCATCAGTCCATTGAGATTGATTTCTTCTGAACTTGCGTTGTATACTTCAAACCACTCGCCTTCTTCATCCGCAATCTGTGGCTCCGTACAGCTGATGGATAGGTACTCCTCCCCTTGACCGTTCACGGCGACTTCAGAACCCGTTACACCACAAGGATTTTTCATAATCTCAGTGATGACGATATCCCCAACTTGCAACGACTCTGCACTGGCAGAATCTTCTTGAGTATCTTCTGTATTTTCTGTATCTTCTGTATCTGTAGTGTCCGTATCCGTGTCTTCAGTATCTTCAACTGAAGTGTCCACACTTGGGTCCGTCGTTGAGGTATCTGACGTCTTGTCTCCACAAGCCAGCATCGAAAGTAAAAGCAACATTCCTGTCTCCATTGTTTAAATTTGACCTTGAAATAACATTTTTAAGTGACGGATTCAATCTTGCGAAGTAAATTCCACCATTTGGTAGACTTTCCCATTTATTGGGCTAGTGAAAGTCGAAGGAGATTCATATGAGAATTACGAAGGTTTATACAAGAACTGGTGACAGTGGTCAAACAGCATTGGTTGGAGGAACCCGGGTTCCCAAGAATCATGATCGGATCAATGCCTATGGCACTGTGGATGAACTCAATGCAATTCTAGGTATCATCGTGGCACACGCTCGACAGTCTAAGCAAACTGAACTCTTTGAACCGGTTGAGGCTCCATTGCTCCGAATACAAAATCATCTGTTTAACGTCGGTGCTGACTTGGCCACTCTTCCTGAACATCGTTGGGCTGGAATGATTAGAGTCGGAACCAAAGATGTCGGTTGGCTAGAACAAGAAATCGATCGTCTCAACGAGAACTTGGAGCCCTTAAAAGAGTTTATCCTCCCCGGTGGAGGCATTATTTCCACCTTTTGTCACCAAGCGCGGACGGTATGTCGACGTGCTGAAAGAGAATCGATGTTCCTGTTGGACCTTGATTTAGAATCCGAAGACCTTGGTGTACTGACGTACCTCAATCGCCTCAGTGACTACTTATTCGTCCTTGGGCGCTGGGTTGCGAAGACCAGCAATGAGTCAGAGACCTTTTGGAGTCGCGACGCATAGTTTGTTTCGGATTGAATGAATTGTCCGCAATCTGTGTCTGTGCTGTTCTCTAAAAGACGTTACGAAATATTCCGTCCTACCCACAGTGTTCTTTACATCTCTGTAAAGAGTTCCTCGAGGACCATTCTCATTTCTCGCGACAGTTTAGATAGATCATCATCATTCTCTACCTCTTGAATCTCAATCGTGTTGAGTACTTCTTGAAGGGACTGTCCAGTTGCGGCTGCTGTTAATCCTGCAAAGAAGTCATCCTGTGGTAAAAGAATATCAGTATCAAATCCCGAGTTGAGCAGCTGACTCAATGCATCGTTGGCTTTGTCTAGATCTGCCTCCTGAACCTCTTCGGGCTCGCTCACCGACTCTCCAAGTTCAAAAACATCTTCTTCTTCTGGAACCAAATCGAGCACATATTCTTCTGAAGACTCTTCCTCAGTAGATTCTTCGACAATCGCTGTTGCAACACGAACGGATGGTTGCGGAGTATCATCAACTTCTTCAATGATTGACGCTCCAAGAGAAATGGCCGGTCCACCGAGTGATATCTCTAGATTATCGGGTTCATCCTCAACCGAACCAAACACATTCTCAATGACCTCTCCGTCGAGGAAGGTCGGCTCATCTGTGTCATCAAATTCAACAACAGCCATCAGATCACGCATCCTCTTAGCGACTTCCTGCGTTTTGTCGTCCACAGACGGTGCCAACTGCTTGTGTTGGATCTGTACATCCAGTCCTCTAGAGCCCCTCGATGCAGATGAATCCCCCACTCCGATTTGTGCCTTCTCTTGTGTAACATTGACATCAAAGTCCTCATCCTCTCGGATGAATTCTCCATAGTTACGCATCTTCATTTCGACGGTTCGTCCAGAGACCACATCTTTGGCAGCCACATGAAGCATACCGTTTCCATCCAATCGGAAAGAAATATCAATCTCCGCGATCCCATCGGAGCGCAGATCTAGATTGCCAACACGAAACTCCCCCAAAAACTCATTCTCGATTGAAAAGCGAGAATGCCCCTGACGTACGACGATCACCACCGCTCGTTTTCCAGGCTGAAGGACAAAGGTTTCCGAAGCAGAAACGGGGATTCTGGCATTTTTGGAGATTAGCGTTTGAAACAACCCAGCCTGAACATCGATTCCCAAGTTAAATGGGGTAACATCAAACAACATCGGCGCATCAACTTCACCCAATAAAGAAGCCGCATGCAATGCTGCACCCTTTGCCACCACTTCATCTGGGTGTACCCCCTTAGATGGTTCCTGATTAAAATACGAAGCCAATTTTTCACGAACTCTCGGCATTCGTGTCTGACCACCCACCAAAATAATCTTATCGATATCGCTTTTCGACAACCCCGCATCGTCCAACGCTTGAGCAACGATTGAAACTGTTTTGTCAACCAAAGCATCCGTCAAACTGTGCAAAAGGTTACGGGTTAATGTGATTCGAAAATCGACGTTGGGGTGAATCTGTGGGAGCATAATCATCGTAGACTGCTGATAGGACAGCTCACACTTGGCCACTTCACAGGCTTCTTTTAACCGGCGTAACGCTACACGATTGGTAGCAAGATTGACCCCACTGTAATCCTCTAAGTGTTCGAGACAATGATGAACCATTGCATTGTCAAAGTCTTCTCCCCCTAAGAATGCGTCACCGGATATACCGAGAGTCTCAACGATTCCAGACGCAAACTGTAAGATGGAGATGTCAAAGGTACCACCACCCAAGTCAAACACGACCACTTTTGACTGTTGACTGACCCGCATACCATAAGCAATCGCTGCAGCCGTCGGTTCATTGATGATCCGTTGACAAGGTAGACCGGCCTGCTCTGCAGCCCTTTTCGTGGCCTTTCGTTGCGCATGGTTGAAGTAGGCAGGAACGGTAATGACAACTTCTTCAGGATCCACACTGAACTGGTCCGATACAAGATTGTAGGAAAATCTCAGTATTTGAGCAGCCACTTCACTGGGAGTGAACACTTCGTCACCAAGCTGTATACCACACAACCCATCTTCAAGTTCCGTAATCGTCAACCCAAGAGCATCCGCCAATCTAGGGCGTTCCTCTGAATCGTATCGTAGCCCCATTAGTCTTTTGACAGCATAGGCACCCAGATGAGGCTCTTTCAAACGGGCAGTCTTGGCAGGATAACCAACCTGCCACTCACCATTTTTTCGAAAGACGGCACTGGGAAACGTTCGATTTTGCTGAGCGTCCTCGATCATATACGGTCGACCATTTTTGATGACAGAAATGGCGAAATTGGTCGTTCCCAAATCTATGCCCACCACAAATGATGCCGGTTTTGCCATTGCTTTCCCCTTATTACGTTGGCATGATCACAAAATCTGATGTTGATTGATTAAACTGTATACCAATCTAGATGTAAAAGTCCACTCAACCAATGGTACATAGTATACATCAATCGAGCGGAGAGTAACAGGGTACAAATGGAAACTTTTGTGTAACAGTCAAACCATGTCACAGACTACGATGGCTTAATAAAAACGCATTTCTGAGATACAGGTATCTTTAACCGTTTTCCCTTCTTTAACATCAACCAGTTCCACAGTGACACTCTTCGTAGTGACAGGTTCAATATTGAGCGTTTGTGGCATCAAACTGGGTTTCACCACAAGACTTTGAGACTTTCCACTGTCAAAAGTGAGTTGAATCGTCTTCACGGACCCATACGCCATAAATAACTTGAAATCTGTACCGTTTCCGTTCACAACATCTAGATTGGTCAGTTTTTTGGCACCATCAAAAGTATAGGTCAGTTTCTCACCTGCCCCACTGCCATCAGCACCTTCGCACCATGGTGTATCTTTCAGGTTGTCTTGCAAGTTTGAAGCATCGTAGGACCCGTCGTTGTCCTCTGGAAGGGTTGTAGAAGCCTTTACATCTGCGACATAAAAGGCATCTGGGGTCGAGTCATACACTTTGATTTCGGATACCGCTGTTCGTTCAGCATATGCGGACCCAGAATGAACCTTGGCAAAACGCACTTTAAAAGTCTTTCCAGTATGGGGTTTGGCAAATTCAATGGTTTCAACTTTCTTTTTGTCATCCAGTTCAAACACTTCTTTACTACCATCCTCGAAGCTCACTTCCATTTTGGCAACCCGATTGTGGAAATCCCACTCATTAAATGAATACCAATACCCGTTCCACATTTTGAGAGATGAAATGGTACTGGATTCAGCCAAGGAAACCTCAAACCACGATCCCAAACCCGAGCCTTCATCATCTTCAATCCATGCCGTTACCGACTTGCCGTCAAAGAGTTGCTTCGGATCATACTTCGTTGACGCGTCAGGGGCCCTATAAGACGAAACTGCTATCGATTCAATCGAGATTTCTTTTGCAAATGAAAGTGAGATGAGACTCATGAGTGCGAACATGCAAACTCCTTACATAAATTGTTGTTGATGTTGTTGAAAACTGTAGAACGGTCAAAATGTGGAACTGTATGCAACCTCGACACCGTTGAATCCAGGTAGTGTACGACACTGACCACCCGAGCAACGAATCCCTGCTTTGTAGGCACCAGCCAATACACGCAACGTTGTTTCTGCGGTCGGTCGATACTTCAATTCACCAGCAAGGTATACCTCATCGGTAATGTTTCCAACCGATTGAAGCTGTGTATTCGTTGTATAATCTTGGTAAACAATAAAGTCTATATCCTCACCATGTCGCCAAACTACGGCATTCTGAATGGTGACAAAGTCATTGTGAGAGACTGGATTGTCCCCCCACATAAACTTCCACATTGAGGTATTGAGTTCCATTGCTTCATGACCGAACAGTGGAAAGCCTATTTCTCCATCAAAATGCATCAAACGATCTTGCCCTTGATCGACTCCATTGTCCAGTTCTGGAACGGAATCTCTATCGTCAATCCGGTAGCCCATATTCATCAATACGACCACTTCATTTTCCGTATACTGTACTCCGGCAACTGGATGAACAATGGTTTCTGGGACGATATTGAAGTGTAACCCCTCAAGATCTTTGTCGTGAAAGGCTGAAACTGCAATATAAGGTGTCAAAACAGAGGGCTTGATGGGTACGTCGACACGGATTCGCCCACCGATCACATCATTTGAGTTCACGGTTGCCGATGAATCTTCTGTAATCATCCGTTCATATTCTAATGAAGGTGGCGTAGCAACTTCCCAGTTGTCAATCGATGTATACAAGTTGATGCGTTCAGAGTCTTTGGATATTTTCCCTTCCAATAAAACGACTAATATCCCGGGATATGCACTGGCGGAAACATATCCGGTGTACCCCGTCTCGTGTTCACCACCCTCACTGAGTGCATCATCATAGTATTGAAAGACGTTGCCTTCAAAGTACCAATCGAGTCCTGCCAAGCCATACAGTTCAGCATCCATCCCAACAATTGTAGCATCAATCGGCTCTTCCAATCGAAGGATCCCAGATTCATTTCTGAGCGCAGAATCTCCAAAGGTAGCCGTTACACCATGGAATCCCAACGTTGCAGATCCCACGCCATAAAGCATGACTTGCGCTCCATTAATTAAGTGTGGAACGTCTTGATACAAACCCAAATTTGGATTGTCTCTGGAAACTTGTTGGCGATTTGATAAACCAGACAACGCAGTCACTTCCGCTCGCCCAAAATTTCCCGTGTATTTAACACCCCTTAAAGAGGTATCGATGTCGACGATTTTATTGGAGCGGATATTGAGTGCAATACCACGACCAAAAGCCCCTCCCATGTCTCCAATCTCAATCTTCGAATCGGTAAAGTTCTTGGTCAAGTTCACCTTTTCCAATCGCACAAAACTATTTGATAAAGGCGAAAAGAGAGATGGCTCCAACAAATCAATGGAATTGTACTCTTTTCCATCTAGGATGTACCGATTGAGTCCAAGCGAGACCTGATCAATTTGTACGGAAGAATTCCAGCCTTGCTCAGCGTGATTCAGCTTATAATAGTACCGATTCACAAACTCTGTATAATCGTGCAATCTTGGATGCGTCTGTTCAAAACCAGGCTGAAGACGGTCGGAAACTCGATATCGAGACCGAGACTCCCATCGATTGGTTTCTGTCGCACCAGAGATCAACCCCATTCCATACAGCATATTTGGGGGCGGTGCTGATTCTTCCAACGCAGCCAAAAGAAAATCGACCTCGTCTTCTTGCTCCAGGCACGTCCGTTGCGCGCCCGAGCTCGATGGGCACGACGGAGAGATCGCGGCGGTCGTGCTG
>CAJWHX010000200.1 GCA_913040875.1 uncultured Pseudomonadota bacterium
TACCCCAAACAGTACCAAATATACCCAACCCCACAATCCACCAATTGGCTTGCATCCACTTGGACATGTCGATCACCATCTGCGTCAGTGCAGGCAGTCCAGCCCCCATGTCTGCAAACATCTCTTCGAATGACGGCACTACAAAGAGCAAAAGGACGGCAACAACCACCCCAGCAACCAAGACAGTAATGACTGGATACATCAGTGCACCCTTAATCTGTCTTTTCAAGGTCTCTGCCTTTTCCAGATAAACTGCCAAACGGTTGAGAATGGTATCCAAAATACCCCCGACCTCACCGGCGGCAATCATATTTTGATAGAGTTCATCAAAAGTGCCCGGAAAACGCTTCAGTGCATCCGCAAACGTAGAACCAGATTCTACAGAATCCTTAATGACAGACAGTTCGCTGCGGAACGTTTCATTCTCCGCTTGTTTACTCTGAATGTCCAAACATTGAACGAGCGGCAATCCAGAATCAATCATGGTCGCAAACTGACGAGTGAAAATAACCAAATCTCTGGTGGTCACCTTCGGTTTCATGAAGGAGAGTTCAATTCCACCCTTCGACTCTTTGACACTGGTCGGGTTGATATTTTGACGCTTGAGTTGATTGCGCGCAGCATTCGCATCCACTGCATCAATCTTTCCTTTCTTGGTTTGTCCGTCTGTCGTTCGACCTTCGTAAGCAAATGTGGGCATGGTGAATCCTCAAAAATTACGTGTTCTTCTCAATATACCAGTATACCTTTAGTCGGCGGCAGTTGCACGGACGACTTCTTTGATGGAGGTGATACCGCGACCCAAGTGCTTCAGAGCGGCCATTCGAAGGCTATCCATACCTTGACGAATCGCCTCACGTTTAAGCTCCAATGTAGACGCCCCGTTCAATACGAATTCACCCAGTTCATCGGTCATTGTCATAATCTCGTACACACCCAAACGACCTTTGTGTCCTGTCGAGTTGCACGTCTTACAACCCGCACCATGGTGCACATTGAAATTCGGTAAATCTTCGAGTTTCACCTGTAAGTCAATCAACGTTTGATCGGGCACATCAATTGGCTCTTTACAATCTTTGCAGACTGTTCGAAGGAGACGTTGAGCACAAATGAGGTTTACAGCGGATGCCACCAGGAAGGGCTCCACACCCATATTGAGTAGACGACTTACAGTAGCCGGAGCATCGTTGGTGTGAAGAGTACTCAGCACCAAGTGACCAGTCAGAGATGCTTTAATAGCAATCTCGGCGGTTTCAAAGTCACGAATCTCCCCTACCATGATGGTGTCTGGGTCTTGACGGAGGAAAGAACGAAGTGTTGCAGCAAAGTTCAAACCAATGTCTTCGTGCATTTGAACCTGGTTGATACCGAAAAGGTTGAATTCAATCGGATCTTCAGCGGTACAAAGGTTGGTTGTGGGTTCGTTCAAAGAAGACAATGAAGAATACAAGGTGGTTGTTTTACCGGAACCCGTTGGACCACATACAAGAACCATTCCATACGGTTTTGAGATGGCTTCTTTAAATCCAACCAGTCCTTCTGGCTCAAATCCCAGTTTGGTCATATCTAACTGCAGATTCGACTGGTCAAGAAGTCGAAGGACCACCTTCTCTCCCCACATCACAGGGAGAACACTCACACGATAATCCATCTCTTTACCGCGACCCATCTTCATCTTGATACGACCATCTTGGGGCAAACGGCGTTCTGCGATGTCGAGATTGGACATAATCTTCAAACGAGAAATGATGGCTGACTTGAGTTTAACGGGTGGTTTCATGACCTCGTACAAAATACCGTCAATGCGATAGCGAATACGCAGTTGCTTTTCATAAGGCTCCACGTGAATATCAGATGCATTCTTACGAATGGCATCAATCAAAATCAGATTCACCAATTTGACCACGGGCGCTTCACCAGCAGATTTCTCTAGATCCAAAACGTTGATGTCTTCTTCGTATTCTTCTGAGAAGTCAACATCCTCTTCATCCATATCAAAGTCCATCATCACTTCGTCAAAGGAGACTTCTGAAGAGTAGTATTTTTCAATGGCTTCAGAAATGGCTTGTTCTGAAGCGACAACCACATCAATGCTCAAGTTGGTACCAAATTTGATGTCATCAATCGCATATACATTCGAAGGATCAGCCATTGCGACCATCAATGTGTTCCCTGTTTTATTGATGGGAATCACTTGGTGACGTGTCACAACGTCACGAGTCACAAGTTTGAGGACTTCTTGTGGAATCTCAATGCTTTCTAAGTTGACGCTGGGTACACCATATTGTTTGGAAAGAAAGGACGTCAGTTCACTCTCTTCAATATAGCCAAGACGAGCCAATTCATGACCCAATCGAGCACCCGACCCCCGCTGAGCATCCAGTGCATTCTTCAACTGGATTGGGGTGATTACATTCTCTTTAACAAGCAGTTCTCCAAGACGAGATGATGGTCTAGACATGATTCCTCAAGGGTTGTGTGGTGATTGCAAAAATAGATCTACTTTTCAGATTGACGGTCTGAATAACTCAACCATCATACAAAAATTTGTACGATTCGTCTAGCACAAAGCACTATATGTCTCCTGCAAAGACAATCTGCTCGCGACGCTCAGGCCACGTCCCGCCTCGCGTCGTCATCAATCGTACTTCAACAGGGATCTGAAACTTGAATGCATTCAATTGCGCTTGTGTCGGGACTCCATTCGCATATTGACAATCTTGAATTGCCTTCTTCAAGATTCGATGAGACCGTACGGACATCCAAGTGAGAGGCAATTTCGTAACGTGTGCCGCTTGCTGAATAGAGGTGCCAACAAAGAGATCAGGAAGTTCTATCAGCATTTGAGTGAACATTTTCTCTGTCATCGATGGGGCAAACTTGCACTCGATCTTGGAAGACAATTCTCGAATGGGTGTCGCCATTTGAGTGCACCATTGTATGTCATCGTGCTCCCCTCCCCAATTATGAGTCAAAATAAACTTGGATACCCACTCTAAGACACCATCCGCTGACCCTTCAAACATGTGCGGTACGGAGATTTCAATCCGTTCCACCTGTTGATACCGGAGGCGTTTTGACGCTGCCTTTACATGTCTTCCCAAAATCTCTTCAACACTCTGAATGGCGGTCATCCAGTGCAATGGTCCTTTGGTCGACACAGGACGAATTGTCATCATATACCACACTTCAGACAACCCCAACCGTACCGTTGTTAGCAGATTGCCAGGATCCCACTTTTTGATATTAGAAACAGTTGGATTATCCAAACATTGCTGAGCCCAGAACTCCAAGGTTCGCCATACCAAGACGCGATCGGCACCGTTTAAAGAAGAAAAACATGGGGCATTCGAGAGGGCTAAATTCCAAGCTGACAAGATCTCCTGATCAGAGTACCCCTTTTGCAGACCATGAAGCCAAATTTGCAACGTGAGGATCGAATTTTTTTGACGAACAAACGGATCATGAAAGAGTAAAGAAGCACCCATTCGAGCACTCAGTTCAGCGGCAACGACCAACGCCTTTTCAAACCGCTTTTTTTTACGCGGGGATGTTTTGATGCATCCCGGATCAACCACACCACCCAAATGAGTCCAATGATGAGTCTTGTCTCCAATCCAAGTCTGTACGAGTTTAAATAGAGACGGTGGTATCTCGCCCCCATTGTCAAAGTCTGTGAAACAACGCACTCCCCATTCAGACATCTCTCTCAGCATTGTACCCTCACAAGCCTACAAATCATTTTGTACTTCCTCCATACCACAGTCACTTCGTTGACGATCACACAAATCCGAACTCTGTAAAGGGAACAAATCCTCGAATGCTCATCGCTTCAAAGAGAGACTCATAGTCTGTACCATTGTCAATCAGTCCAATTAGTGTAGCCATCAAGTGAACCGCTGCGATTTCTGCTCCGACATATCGGCCCTGCCACCAACCATTTAGAACAAAAAGACCTCGATTTGGATGTTGATCATCAAAAAACTGATGGTCATACACATACACTCGCGAACGACAGTCCACATGCGACAAAGCCCCAAAAACAGTTGAGATCTGGGATGGATAGGATGCTTTACCAGCAACCGCACTAGAAACAATGGGAATCTGATGCTTGTGTGCGTAGGCACAGACTTTGGCAAATCTTGGCCGCTTGTCCGCATTAAAACTGTGTACACAGACCAAAACAGCGTCGCACTTTAATTCAATGGCCTTCTCAAGAGCCTTCAACAACAGCGTCGAGGTCGTTTTCCCTTGTCCATTAAAAATATCAATCCCAATTAATGTGGCGGTCGGTAGCAGCTGAGACAAGGACAAAGCCAGTTCTGTCCCCTGACCCATACTATCCTTCTCAGTTCGCTCAATCATCAATCGTTCTTGCTGAACGGATATACACCAGCCGATCTCTGAATTAGAGACGACAGAACGCTCAATCCCTGTACTGATGATTGCAATTCGAGGTGTTAAATGCGCTGATTCCATAGTGTATCTATAATTCGATTTCGAGTTACGGACCCGATCTGGATGATTTTATTCCAAATTTGCGTTACAGTGTACTACACTTCTGTACATTCTATCGAGATTTTGCATGTCGTTTTCTATTGCTACACACACAGACACCCGATGGACCATTGGATGCTATGCACTGACGGCACTCTGCATCTCGTTGCTATCGATGGTTCTCCCATGGATATCCGTGGGTTTGTTGATATTATTGGGGTGGTCTACTTGGCAAGAAAAACAAGGGCACGCTGGGTGGTTTCGGTCATGGATCCCCAAACAACACGTGTCCTTTCAAGTGGATTGGCACGAATACAACGATGATATGAATCAGATCCATTTCCACATGGACACACGAGAGCACTGGTGGATTCGATCTGCAATGGCTCTCCTCACTTTGACCACCTTCTGCTGGGCCTGTGTATTTATGGGGTGGGTCACACTGTCATTTTCCATTCTTCCAGTCTTGTGTATCGTTGGAGTTATAGGACACAAATCAGCCTCAGACACAACCATCAATACGTCGTCAGCAGAAGGCATCCACATCTATTCTCCTCCAGAGACCACATGGTGCGGGCTTCAGTTGTTTTTCGAACACCATCAGACAATGCTCGCTAAGACAGGAACATTGGTGGTGCATGGTCAAGCCTCTACCATCCCCATTCATCTGCCGACAGGTTTCGAAGATTGGACCATCAAACACCAAGCGGTATAGAGCCTCATGCTTCCAATATGGTGGTTCCTATCTCAGTTGGCCTTGGCTCACAATATTTCTGGAACAGTGCAACAAAATGGTATCGGACTAAGCAATGTAGCGGTGTATGCATTTGATGAAAACCAACGGTACACTGAAACCAGAAGCGACTCGGATGGTGGATTTGTCTTCACAGATGTTCCCGATGGAGTCGTTCGACTTTTTGCCGTTCCCGACGTAGAAAGCAATGCCATTCCGAGTTTCTATCCCAACAGCGCACTCTACTGTGATGCAGATCGGTTGCAGATATCTAGCGACACTGTTGTTGAGTTCTCCTTAGAGTCGGGCACAGAGTTGCAAGTGACCTTGCTCGTAGACGACGAACCCCTCGAAAATGCACTATTAAAGGTAACGCCAGATGGCGCGTGGACACGCGGAGGATTTTCAGATGAAAATGGAATCGTCTGGGTGGGTGGGCTCCCCGATGAGTCCTTAGTAACTGTTGAGATCGAAGGAGATACAATTCCGACTCAATGGATTACCGGTGAGGATATCCAGACTTTTGGGTATGATGAAAGAGAAGCCTCTTGGATAGAACCATCGGAATTGAACGATGATTCTCTAGAAGTCAACCCCGGCATCACAGTCGGAGGATTGGTCCACAGTGGTCCGACCCCCATTCCCAACGCCAATATGAGTGTTTATTCAAACAGTCAAATTCGCGGCACCCAAAGTGACTCAGATGGAATCTACGTCGTAGAAGGTTTACCGCCGGGAGAAGTTCTATCGTGGATGAGTGCCGATGGATACGCCAACACATACTCGCCATCTGATGACCGACCTGTATATTTTGAACCAATCCTCAGTGAAGGTACTGTCTATAATTTCTTGGATATCGACGCTCCGTTAGAGAGCACTATATCCATCACATTGTTCAAAAAAAGACTGACCAGTTTTTAAAGTTACTTGCATCATTTCATGTACTATCTTTTGAAAACTCTTTGAATGATGATTGCATTTGACCTAAATTTTTTACTGGATCATCTTTTTCTAAACCTCTTATTTTTCTCCATCTGGAATACATATACCCAAGATAGATACCTTGCATAAAGTTTTTTGGTCCATGTTCTAGAAGATTTTTTGAAAATTTATCATTAAATTTTCCACTTTCTAATAATTCTTTCTGCCAGTTTATTTTTTCTGTCATTGCTGTTGCTGTTCCTCCTGTATTTTCTTAAGTCTTTCGTATTCAACGTGTAGAACACCTAGACGCCATGCGTCTTTTAATCTTTTTACACCACCCATTAAGAGTTTTGCATCAGAAGGAGAATGTGACTTCATGTTTAAGAAATCTTTCTGC
>CAJWHX010000201.1 GCA_913040875.1 uncultured Pseudomonadota bacterium
AAGTTCTTTGCAGCGATGAAACGACGAAGTTCCAACAAGATCTCACGGTTCGCAGCAGCTGTAAATACGCCTTCTTCACGAAGCAAACGCATTGTTGCTTGTTCGTGCTTGGTGTACTTACCATCTTTGAAGATAGCAGCCACGAAGTCATCTGCTTGACGTGCAGTGATTTGACCTTTCTTGTTTTTGAGCTCATTGTAAGCAGACATCAAAGTAACTGATGGGGTGATTTCAACAGCGGTATCATCACTCTTTACAGTTTCACTCTTTTCAGCAGCTTCAGTGATCGCTTTGGTCTTCTCTTCAACCTTCTTTGCATTCGCCTCTTCATCGCCAGCCAAAGCAGCATCAATCTTCGCTTCTGCGTCTTCAGTAACATTGAAAGTTTGCATACAATATTGAATTGTACGAAGAGCATTTTGACTCATACCTTTTCCAATACCAGCCATTTCAATAATTGAGTCTGCTTCTGTAGCATCGACAACACCGTCTTCAATGATGTAGTGAGTATCAGTCTCAACAAGTTGAATAGCTGTAGAGAAAACATCGATGATCTGACCGTCAAGAGTCATACCATTTGTGTAGTTTGAAATCTCGTCTTGGATGTAGTTTTTGATATCATCACTCATATCAGCATTGCGATACAAGTTTGCCATGGTTTCTTTTTCTTGTTCTGAGTATTGGAAGTCTGCGAACAAAATATCTAAGATTCGGTCTGCAGTTGCTCTATCCACGGATTTACCTTGGAAAGAACCATCGAAAAGGTCTGCAATAGCTTTAACTGCCTTCTTTGCAACCCATGCTTTATGTACACCAGCGACACGATTTGAAGCAATCTTTGATTTCAAAGACTTCTTGGCTTCGTCAGTAATACGCTCACCATCATAAATGAACTGTACTGTGAAACGGTAGGATTCAGTATAGCCATTCTTTACGATCAACGCGAATACTGCGTCAGTTTGTGCTGTTCCAATTTCACCATCGTCGCGGCCGACTATGTCCATTATTGTATCGTCCAACTTAGCCAACTTTTCAGCTTGTGCTCGCTCTGATTCTGCTTCACGGTGGAATTGCAATGGAAGGTTACTGAGCAAGCGACCCAAGAACTTTTCTGTTCCTCGTGAGAACCAAAGGTCTTCATTATCGCGACGTGCTTGTAAGTAATCTTTCTCATCAGGAGAATATGCACCATCAGCGGCGATTGCATCTACTAATTCTTCAGCAACGGCACGAGTTATACGTTGGTTATTTTTTCTTAAGATTTTTTTCAAAACGTCTCTATCTTTAGCCATGATATTTTCCTGTTTTTAAGGGGGGGATAAAGTGACCAGTCTATCTGGTTAAGAGAGTTTAATCTTCGAGAGAATAATGTCAATAACTATCCTAATATTTTTCGTCTAGAAGGGTCAAAAAGTATACTTATCGAGTCAATTTATTGACGTGTAAATATTTTAAAGGAGATCAAATCTTGAGTATCTACATATTTGGGTTCGATAAACCCCTTTTAATTCAAAGAGCCTACCCATAACTGATTGAGAACATCAAATATAACTATGCCAAATACGGGTTGAGAAACTCTCGAGCAATCCCTATTGATTCTCTGGTGTTCAACACCGCGTGCGACCAATATTTTGGTACATACAAAACATCACCTGATCTCTGAGTGCACTCAAGAACCTGCATGGAAGGATACTGTTTATCCACCCACTGCCGTATTGGCATCGCACTATAGGCACCTTGAAATGGGGGCATTAAGAACCATCGTTTTTCACCGTACACCAAACAGTTCCACGCATCCGTGTGCAGATGCATTGGGGCCCCTGTACCGGCAGCACCTTGATAAAACTGTGTGTGCAACTCCACAAGGTTTGAAAAATAGCCTAACTTAGGAATATCATTTAATAGCAGCTGATGTTGTTTGGGGTGTAATTGTACAAACACATACTCCTTTCCAGTCGAGCGATATTCTGCGAATGTTTTTATTCCACCTTCTCTACCCAAAGACCTCGCATATGGAATGTCACCAACTTCTACTGGAAGCATGGAAAATCGACGCTCAAACTGCTCACGTTTCCACTTCTTTTGAAGCACCTCAACATTCGGCACACCGCGAATCAGAACGGGTTTGGCACACGAAGCATAGCATTTCTGAAATTGTTGCCACGATAACTCATGATAATCCACCACATCAACTTCCTGCTTTTCTGTTCGGTAATCGGTGAGATAAGTGGGGTCCCATTCGCCGTTATCATCTGGGTAAGGAATCGTCTTTGAAGAGTGTACACGCTGTTTTTTCCACACCTCTATATCTTTGTACGTTCGGCCAAAACCATCCTTTATATGCTCAAACTGCGATGGAACCTCGACTGATTCCAGAGCGATCTGAAGATTGAATACAGCCATAATATGAAGCGGTGTACGGGACCAGTTGTCTTTCATAGCCAACGTTTTGGGATTGCGTTGACAAATCGTTTGAAAGAGTGGAACGTGACCATTTAAGACCGATTCGTGAATCAAGAAACGAACCAACTTTGGCAACTTAGGATGTATTGCTATTTGATATGGTGTGTGCACATCCACATCTCGTAAATCAGGATAAGACAGTCGATTAACAGACTGAATTAAGTTTGGGATGGACACCTGATCTAGATGCTCCCCCGATATGGAGTGTAATATCGAACGGTAGTCAAAATGGGCCCTCCGGTCCTGAATCACTCTCTCTACCGAATTTTTATTTACCTGTACATTCAACGCGGCTTTAACGAGTGCTCCAAAGAATCCTGCTAGTTGTATTGAGATCCAAACGCTGGGTTGAACTGGCAGATTGAGCACCGAATACAACTCCACAAATCGGAAACGTAAAAGATAAAGCCAAACTGGTTTACGACTGATCAATCCATCTGTGGTATGCCCTCGCTCTAACATGGTCCGCATCAATAGAACAAAGCGCTCCTGCCATCTGACTGAAATAGCGACTTTACGTTGCAAATAAAACAACATTAAAGCAGTGGGTAAACGTTCATTTTGGTCCGTCGTTGGGATTAAAGTCAGGGCTTTATCAGTCCAGACAAAGTCTGGGTCACTTTGTAGACAGTCTACCCAGTTTACTATTGGCTCGTTGGATGGGATGGTCACAGAGTCTCCTTATGCAGTATCAGCCTAGGACTGTACATAGGTTCTACAACATCCAATCAAATTCAGCAAGCAGATGCCTTAGTTCAATACAAAACTCCGTATAGACTGTTCAACATCATGAGTTGTACTTGGACTACAACACAGTAATCCGAAACCATTCTCTCGATGAAATTGTTTATTGAACCAAAGTCTTGAACCCTCAGTTTTTTTGGGGACAAGCAGAAGGCAACCCTCTGGGTCCTGTTGTAGTGTTGGTATCTTCAGCGAAGCAACATAGGAGAATGCAGATGAAAATGCGTCCAATACATTCATCCTTGTACTTCTATACTTGGCATCCAGTATCAACCATCGACCTCTGTATTGCAATACAAAATCTGGACGTTGTTCTCCCACAAGAGAGTAGGGTCGTAAACTATTGATTTGATGCTCCCAATAGGGTACAAATCGAGGATTGTAATGCAACTGCAATTCTTCCGAACCCATCCTCCAACAGATTTTACTCCCCCACCTCAAAGGGTCTTCAGGCTGAACGATTGGCTTGGATTCACACACGATTGTACAGCAATCAATGATCTGCTGAAAACACCACAACTCATATATTCCAAAGGAATTTCGACCGGAAACTGGAAACTGACCAGAGTGAAGAGAAAATGTCGGTGATAGAATTTGTTGAACAAGTTGCCCTATCTGCACGAGTTCGGGATCAATACTTTCCACCGTTTCCACCTCACGTAACTCTACGCTTCTACGTTGGAACAGTGGTGGACGACGCAAGGCTTCTTCCAGTCGAGTATACAGATAAGATAGTTCGTCCGCCCTGTTGTCACGCCAAGTATTGGTCGATGTTGTTTTCAATTCACCGATGACACGCCTCAAAGCACACTGCACCTGAAAAACCCAGTATTGTACCTGATACAACTCTCGATGAGCGTCCTGTGCTCGTTGTCTGGCTACGGTTACGTACAGTGGTCGACCACTCTCCTCCTTAATCCATCGCTGAACCCTGGTATCAGACTGATGATGACACACCCCTAAAGGGCTCATCGTTTGAATATTCACTGACCCATCCATCTCTGGTCTGTGTAACCATGACTCTATGGCATCGATACGGTCGCAAAATTGTCTGATCAAGCAAAATATGGCTTCAACACACAGAACGTTGTACCCATCACCAAACAAAACGGAACCGAGACGCACCCCTGTTGTCCCGACCAAAGCGCCCTTCCAATTCGCGATATCCGCCAGCATTTGTTCCCATTGAGCACGCTCATCTATCTTGTTTGGATCTGGATCGATCCAAACGGACTCTCGATGATGCTTCTGTGTACTCCACCACTCAATCTCTGTCTGTCCAACAGCAAAGGGTGTCTCAAGAAGCCAACCTCCTTGAACTCGTTCCAACTCAGCACCCAAAAATAAGACCCTATCAGCCTGCATACGAAGTATGTAGCTGTGAAACTCAAACAACCTAAACGGGGATATCAAATCCACCGTACCATTCAACTCACAAATATTCAGTGCCAATAGCGCACCATACCAAAATTTTGCACTTGGGATCTGAGTCGATCTGCTTTTGACATACACAACGGCGCATCGTATCGTTGACACCATTCTTCCAGACGATCAAACACATCTGTGGTCAGTAGGGACCGGTCCCCTTTAATTTTTGGAAAAACTTTAGACAATACGACTTCATCAAGCAACTGATGTACATCAACCTTCATCACAAGCCCAGTCTGAATGTATGAAACCATCGCCTGCAAAGTACGATATCCAAAGTGACAGTACAATGGTCGTAAAAGTTGATACAACTCAGATAAAGCCTCAGATAAGATTGACGGCAGATCTTGTCGTTGTGCAAACCAACCGTCAACGTCTATATCCCACAGCTCGATACTGTGTGCGCGATCGAGAATCTTGTCTGCTGGAAGATGTGCGCCAGCTTCAAAATTCATGGTACCCGCAATCCAGATATTCCTTGGCCATTCTGACAATTGACTCGGTACACCAGATATGGACTCTGACTGCTGGTGAAACACCAACGGGGATCCGACTTCAAATGTAGAAATCAGAGGTGCAAGATAGTGCTCCATCTTCGATAAATTGGTTTCATCAAGGAGTACAAAATACGGCAAATGAGGATTCTGATGCGCTTCTAGAAGAAGTGCCGTCAACAAACCGCGGATAAACACCGGTGGATTTGCAAACGTATTGACATACCCAAACAAGGGTGCTGGGTCTCGGAAATTGGTTTGTATGGGAATCATTAAACGATGTTTCTGAACAGACAGCCCATGCAAAGTAAGGATGGCTTCAGCATAATCCCAGACCAAATTGGACTTTCCAACCCCTGTCAACCCCGACAGAAGTAAGAACCGATTCTCTGATGTTTCCCATGCCAGATGAATACGTCGGAGTATACCTTCATCTATAGACCAACTCGGATGCTGTGAACGAATCCGACTCACGATATCTGATAGCTGCAGAGTAGAGAGTTCGGTAAAGATAGACTCTTTATAGAATATGATGGTATCATTGGGTTCAGCATTCAGTAGGTGTTCACAATTCCACTCTCGACACCATTGAGCAAACCGCGTTTCCAAAATGGGATCTTGAGAGCGTACGAGCCCCAATGACGTCAGCAACCCTTGCAGAGCCGCAAAATCCCCCTCTTCAACAGAGTTTTTCAATATCCAATCTCGACTGACCAAGCATTGCAATGGAAAGAAATCATGCTTTTGTGAATCGTAAAAGAATGTGCGATATCGTTGTACAATGTCCATAGAAATGGAATCAGACATGCGGGCCTGCAAAAACCTCTCTTGATTCTCTACAAACTCAGTATGCCCTTCAATCCATTGTACAGTCGGTGAAAAGAGAAGATCTTTCACTCCCATTGGTGGATTGGCTTTTCCCCACTCTGTTAAGTTCCAAGTTGCTTGACCCAAATTCTGAAAGTATACGGATTTTGCTCCCGAGTTCTCAGAATACCGCCGAAGCTCCGATCGCAAGGTTTGTACAGGTGTTTTCCCCGAAGATTGCCAGCCCAGACTTTCCATCTGTTCAAGTAACCTCGAAATGTGTAGGCTATCGGCTTGATAGAGTACACAGTACGCGGCCTTCCACAATGGTAAAGAGTCAAAAGTGGTCATAGTATCCTTTAGAGGTCACAGTAGAGTGTAACCAACATTAGGAGCTGACTCGAATCAAAGCTGTCATATTCTGCTCTTGAAATACGGAAGGAGTCTGTTCCTCGGACCAACTAAGACAGCAGCTCTTCTATTTTGTTCTCTAATGAGGATGGATTGGTCATGGGGGCAAATCGAGAGAGCGCGCGTCCTTGACGATCCACCAAAAACTTGGTGAAGTTCCATTTGATGGT
>CAJWHX010000202.1 GCA_913040875.1 uncultured Pseudomonadota bacterium
AATCTTTTAACGATAGATATTCAAGTGCGGTAAGACTTCCAATCCAATCTGGTAAATCGGTGAATCTCTTCAATTCTATCGATAGGTCCTTAAGATTGGTCAGTTCTCCAAGACCTTCTGGAAGTGCCATCGGCTCATTATCACTTAAGTCAAGGAAATCTAGATTTGTCAGATTCACGATACTATCTGGTAACGTCGTTACATCATTCGAACCCAGCGCAAGTGCCTTTAGATTGGTCAACGTTCCGATGTCATCTGGTAAGCAAGTTAACTTGTTGAACATCAATCCCAGATTTTCTAGATTGGTTAGATTCCCAATACAATCGGGTAAACAACTCAAGTCATCACCAATACAATCCAGTCTGGTTAGAGATAGAATGTCCTCATTCCATTTTGCAAGGTCACCCAAAGCCCACACTGAAAGATATACACTGTTTGGAAATCCAGAAAACACCTCTTTTAGAATATCGACATCCAAATCTCTTGATACAGATGTACAACCAATCTGCTCTAAGAATTGTCGGAATTCTTCTTCTGATTGAATCAGTCCCCTCACCAACTCTATCCCCTGTTGAATGTAGGTCACATCCTCTGACTTCAATAAGTTCTTAATCTTCTCGACTTGTTCGGTACTCAGTTTCATCTACCCTACCCTCTTTTGATTTCCCATTTTAGATACCGACTTTTATTGTCCGTTAAACATTCGGAGGAAAACTAATTTTCTAAAATCGGAAAGATATTCTTCATTAATGTACAGAACCTGTTGATATCAACACCATCTCCCTTTCACCCTTTAAGGATCCGTGTTGGTTGCTCCCATTCGACACGATTAAGCATCGTAATCTGGTGACCGAATCTTACAGTCTGGCAAAGCCGTCTGAATCTCCTCTATTTGCGAGGTAGACACAGTCGTATACGTCAAGTGCAACTCCTTCAGGTTCTTCATCGATAAGACCGCGGGCACAATGCTCTCAAGTTCACACGTAAAGGATACATCCAATACCTCTAGGAGATTTAAATCACCTAAGGTGTCCGGCAGTGACGTTAACGCTGTATCAAACACAAACAATCCCTGCAACTGCGTTAGATGCTTGATTGTCGGAGGAAAGGTACGCAGCCCAGTCCGACATACATTCAACTCCGTCAACCGCGTCAGATTACCAATCCCCCAAGGTAAAACACTTAGTCGATTATAGGACACATCCAGTTCTCGAAGTGCCGTCATGTGCTTGACCCAATCCGGGACTTCATTGAGCCCATTATGAGAGATATCCAACTTGATGATTTGATTCTTGAGTGATGGTGCCTCAGCACAATCAGAATCCATATAGGTCAAATGTACCTCGGTGCCAGAGTACCCTTCGTGCTCCCATGCTTCCAATAGGTACAACTGAGAATCATCCAAACTGATACAGGCTAAGCCTTGCGGAATATAGTCAAGAGGGTTCCCTTCAAGACGAATCAAAGTCAACTGTGATAACTGTTGGAAGGTGTACGGAAGATGTTCTAGTCCACGATTGCGCAAATCCAGCACAGTCAAGTCACGAACCCACTCTACCTGATATTCATGCATCAACACGAGTAGATGAAGACTCAAAAAGGACTGATTCCCCAGTTGTACGTACCACGCTGCAAGAGATGTCGGCATCTCTAAACAAATGCGTCTAAATACAGTTTGAATACTCTGCAGTTCAAGAGACCGAAGTTCCGTTATCCCATTCTCTATCTCAATAAATGCATCTGAAAACAACAGACACAAAAGCCAGTCCTTCGATACAAAGTTGCTCATAGCATTAGTTTGTCACCAAACAATAATTTCAGTCTTTGAATCTCATCTACTGTCATTGGATTGTTCTCAACATACACTTCTGACAGGGTGGTCAACCCAGCCATAGAATCAGGTAGAGTCTGAAGCTGATTGCCAGTGAAAAAAGCATAGAGTATACTGTCCCACCCCGAAACAGACCCCGGAATCTCCGTCAACTGATTGCCATTAAAATCTACGCTTGTCAATGCACGGAGGTCCCCTATTGATTCAGGTAAGCACGTTAACTGATTGCTTCCCAATCCTAGAGACTCAACAGCTGTGAGTTCCCCAATATTCTCGGGCAACTGTGTCAGTTCATTCCAATACAAGTCTACATCCTGTAAACGGGTCAGTGCACAGATTGAATCTGGTAAACGGCGTAGATTACCAGATCGAATACTCAACTTCTTTAAATTCACTAGTTGTCCAATACTCTCTGGAAGTGTATACAGTTCAGAACCATTTGCATCCAAAATCAGCGTCTCTAGATTGGTTAGCAGTCCGAAATCAGGAGGCAAATGTGTCAGTGGATTGCCAGTGATCTGAAGCCTTTTCAAATTGATCAATTTCACAAAGGAATCTGGTAAACAGGTAAGGTGATTTGCCTGCAAGTACCCATAAGTCACTCCAGTCAAAAAACCAATCGAGTCGGGTAATTTCCCCCAACCATTACCCCGAAAATCAATGGCTGTCGTCCTCTCTACAATCGCAGGACACCATTGAGCCAAATACCCCAACGCCCACAAGCCCAAATAATTGACGATGTCGATCAGTTCTGGAGCCTCTGCATTTTCAAACAAGGCAATCATCTGTTCCAAAGAAGGTTCTGCGGTAAGTTCAACCTTTCCATACTGAGAAATAAATGCTCGAAACCCTTCTTCCGTGGTACACAACGTCTCCACAAGAACCGTCCCCTGTTCGATAAAAGACAGCTCATTGGTGGAAAACAGTTCGGATATCCGATTCAATTGTGCTTCAGTCATACCGCCTCACTTAGGTGGAAATTCTTGTCTAGATTATTCTTAATCCTTATCCGTGTCAAAGGCACCATCTGTCGCCGCTTTCACAATGGTTGTAAAGAAAAGCATCAGCAACACTGCAGGAATACCAAAAGAAGCCTCCCCATCAGCCATCGTCCAAATGAGCGCCAATCCATAGGACATAACCGCAGACACAGCAAATGACGGAAGGATATTTTGAACGCTATCTTTAACTGAAACTCCCATCCCTCTATGCTTTGATGCATAGGGATATCCAAATGCAAAGGCAAGTGCAGCCACCACACTGAGTAGAGATGCGACAACATTACCCTCATATAGATTCAACAGGCTGCCACCAAAATCAAGCAGTAGCGTTAACGATACGACCGCAGCGACAAATGAACTCAGTCCATGGTTCAGCATGAATCCTAGTATTGTTCCACCGAACGAGGTGACTTGGCCTTTTGTAAACTTCTTGGCCAACCCATGTAAGCCTTGAGTGCGTAATGTACTATCCACAACCATTAATTGATTGTCGAGTGGATCCTGCTTCTGATCTACTAAGGTCCACTGACCCTCCTCAGCGTCTTTTGGACTCTCCGTAGAAAGCGTTTGCATTCGGTGTTGAATAGACAGTAATAATGGAGAATATAGACGTCCAAGTTTCTTAGGCTGTTCCAAAACCTTTTGGGTCAAGATTTCATAGACTCCCTGTAGATCTTTGGGATACCCGTCAAATACTCCCTCGAAAGACTTTAGACCTTGTTCAAAATGATTTGCCGTCCATTCAGATTGATGAGTCAGATTGTCGATCCACGCTTGAGAGACAAACTGTTCCACCCGCGTAGCCTCAAAAACCTTCAACGTATGTTTCCAGTACCCATGTTTTCCTTTCAACTTCAACTGTAGTTTGTCAAATGAAATGAACGGAGATTGAATCTCTTTGTCCCACTCTAAATAACTTTTCTCATTGAGTACGATCTCTGACATCACTTGATGCAATTTCTTCACAACGGTGGAGTACATCAAATCTACTTCATATGGTACCTGACGCTTGAGGGCCGTTGAAGAATAGGTGACCAACTTTGCCAACTCACTATCAAAATCTGTCTCTGTTCCCTTATCGAGTTCTACAATGAGCGATTTAAACTGGGACAAGACCCCATGTATTTCCACAACTTGTGAGTTGCTCACTTGGGCATCATGTAAAATCAACCCCAAAAATGTTTGTATGTTCTCGAAAAACTCAATGAGTTTACCTTCTAGATTGTTCTTGCCGAGTGCCAAATAATCTGTCAGTTCTGACGCTTTGGTCCATTCTGTCCAAAAGTCGACCAAGTCTGTCCATAGAGAAGCCCTCCAATTTGGATTTTGAAGGTGAAAGACATTGGCTGTTGCATGAGTCTGTAGAAATCCTTCCCAGATGATGTCAAACTGACGTAGAACATCTTCGGTGCTTAGATAGATTTGCTGAGTATTCCTCTTGTTTGCATTCGGTTTCGATTGCTTAGGCAAAACCCTACGCGCCTTTTCATGCTTA
The DNA here is from genome assembly GCA_913040875.1 of uncultured Pseudomonadota bacterium. The sequence goes on from CAJWHX010000202.1 coordinate 4,328, forward strand.
GAGAGTTTAGCGCATAAATCGCCCCAATTGGCTTTCGTATATTGAACCGACTGAGCGCCCAACAAATGGAATGGGAAGTATAGATTCTTTGCAAAGATCATATAGATCTCATCGTCTGCCTCATACAAAGACAAACGCCAGAACAGATGAAACTTTTGTGCTTCAGTTGTGCAGTTGATCAAAAATGACTGGATAATCTGAAAAATCAACGGAGTTCGATAGCCGTTAAAGATGCTGGTGCTCATCAACCAAACGGCGATTGGACTGGCTGAATAGTGAGACGATTGTGCCGCTGGTGCCGTAAAGACTCCCTGAGTTTGTACATTGCCTTTCTGTGCTAGCACAAACAGTTCTTGCAGTGCACCATCTCGTATTAGCTGTGCCAGTTCATCTTGATGGCACTTAATCAGTTCTGCGTGGACCAGAATCGCAAGCATGATGATCTGTTTGGTATACCCTACCTTCCCAATCTCATTTTGCTTATTTTGTGAAACATAAGCTCGTTTGACGTGTGACAACATAGACTCGTTTAATCGAGACACTTTATCAAAGACTGGATTCACTGTACTCTCGAGTAATTCAGTAGAAAACCCACCCTCAAACATATCCTCAGTTGAAAGCAAATACCAAACGTCAAAAAAGGCCACCTTACGTTCTCCCCGAGTCAACAGGGAATATCGCTTAGAGCCAACAAATATCTGGTAGCACTCTATGAGACGATGTCGCTGCTCATCAGCAGAGAGATTGTTCAAATAATCAATGCGCTCGTACAGTATAGATGTCCCAGTGGGTCTCACGACACGAAATCCTTCTTGCCATTTCGCTATGTAATCATACCTAAACTCATGCCAATTAGCTGTAATAACATCCGAGGTAAACCACTGCTCCACTTCTAGATACAATGGAAGATTAGAGATCTGAGTGCCAGGGCTACTTTGGTTAACCGTATACAGTCTGTCCACCAACTGGACATTACTTTTCAGAGCGCGTATCTTTAGTACTTTTTTACGAATCTTTGTTTCAGATGCTGCTTGAAACGGTGGATCTGGTTGGGTTTGAGTGCTCAGTGGTAGATCCGATATTATCGTTAGGCTTGGGATATCTAGACCTTGAATCACACTCCAGTCTAGTCCACTGCTATGGCCATCAAAGTAAGCGACTTCCAGTAATGCAGTATACAAGACACTCAAACATGATGGGTCATTAATCTTTGAAATGTGCGGGGCGAAATCGTTCTTTTGAGTATTGAACATTTGTTGACGCCAGTCGCTATCAAGTGTCGCAATTTGTATCAGGAGATAGAAACTGTGGCGATGAACATGCGCATGACCACCATATCTACTGTTGGCAACAGCTTCAGACAATTGTGAAAAGACTTTCCGAATGGTGCCTTTATTTTTTGCAGGATTCGAAAAGTTAAACAATTGAGACAACGACGCATCTACCTTTGCGAAAAAGAACTCTGTATAAAGCGTATCGTTTGAGTCTAATCCATCTGGATATATTGACTTGTACAACTGCTTACTGCTTCTGTAGAACCTCGCTATAAGTTGTGCCGCCATACTCCACACATCTCGAGGAATGTAATTGAACACATCCCCAACCCACACATCCAAATCTGGAATCAAATCCACAAAAATGGTGGCGTGATCATCCAATGTTAGCAACGCATGCAACCACTCTTTGGTCTTTTCCTTCCCCAATATTTTCTGGCGTGTCTCCCAAGGCCATAGAGCACCTGCACCGTTAACTTTCAACGTCAGTGGTAAAAATGCACCGTACAGAGTCGCCTCTGCACAACCCGGATGCTTTTGTGATGTTTTCACCCATTTTTGACGCCAGATACCGGCATTGAACATACCTGCTCTCAACAGTGGATGCCCTTTATGCTTGGCCAAGCAAGCCTGATACAAATGACCGGCTACTTCTTTGGCTTCGAGACGTCGTTGCTGTAAAGACATAATGCCTCCAATTGGGTAAACAAGTTTTCTGACGTCAACATATCAAAATTGACTACACTATTCTGTTGATTCATCGTAAATTCATCGAAAACAGATCTGGAATCAATGAATCGAACTTATACTGCCCTATCACGGACCGAAAAGGTGATGTCGCAGTCCGGAAGCGCACATTGCAATTTGACTATATCTCCAGTGGAGATTGGATTGCGG
>CAJWHX010000203.1 GCA_913040875.1 uncultured Pseudomonadota bacterium
TCCCATTTTTTCAGCAGGCTGACGAAGCGCTCATCAAAGACATCGCGGGGCGTTTGAGACCGATCATTTTTACTCCCAATGACGTACTCTTTCTAGAAGGCGATAAAGCGCAATGTATGTACTTTGTCGGAAAAGGGCTCATTGAAATCACTCGTGGTGCGACACATTTGGTCACCATTGGAGATGGCAGCTTTGTTGGAGAGATTGCATTACTGCTGGATCAACCCAGATCCGCTTCGGCAAAATCAGTCGGGTACTCGGATTTGTATCTGTTGAATAAAGAAGATTTTGACCACATCTTACTGGAGCATCCTAAATTTGCTTCACACATTCAAACAATTGCGGAACAACGAAAGAAAAACCCTGTTACATCATAGGCATACACTTTTAATTATTCAATACAGGAGTAGCTATGTACGCAGTTGGCGATACGGTTCAAGACTTTACACTTCCAAATCAAAATGGTGAAATGATTACCTTATCTCAGTATCGAGGTAAAAAAGTGCTGGTATGGTTCTACCCAAAAGCAAGTACACCAGGATGCACTGCCGAAGGCTGCTCATTGAGAGACAACTTTGATGATTTATCCAATAAGGAACTTGTGATCTTGGGAATCAGTATGGACTCCGTCAAGAAACAGGCAAACTTCGTCAGCAAACACAGTTTCCCTTATGATCTTTTAGCAGATACTGAAGGCGTTGTGGTCAAAGCCTTCGGTGCATGGGGACCAAAAAAGTTCATGGGACGGTCCTACGACGGAATCCTACGGTCCTCTTTTCTCATCAATGAAGACGGTGTTGTACAAGAAGTCATTTCAAAAGTCAAAACCAAAACCCATGGTTCAGACATCTTGGCGTTGTTGAAGTCTCAATAACAAACTGGTGTCAGCATGCTCAATCATCTCTACAAACCCACTCTGGGTCTTCTCACGGACCTCTATCAAATCACGATGGCCTATGGATACTGGAAGTCTGGTCGTCATACGGTAGAGACTACCTTCCAACTGTTTTTTCGCAAAGCACCATTTGACAATGGATTTGCGATTTGTGCAGGAGTCGACACAGCTCTGGAGTTGATTGAACAGTTTCGCTTTTCTGATGAGGACATTTCCTATTTGGCACAGCAAACAGGAAACGATGGTGAACCGCTTTTTGAACCGGCATTTCTAAGCTATCTGCAGAACCTAGACATGGCTGTTGATATCGATGCTGTATCTGAAGGTGTGGCCGTTCTTGCACACGAACCCATCCTCCGAATTACAGGGCCGATCATTCCGTGCCAGCTACTTGAAAGTGCCCTGTTGACATGCATCAACTTTCAAACGCTAATTGCAACCAAATCCCATCGTGTTTGCAAAGCCGCAAAAGACGATATCGTCTTGGAGTTTGGTCTCAGACGAGCCCAAGGATTCGACGGAGCGATCTCAGCTTCTAGAGCGGCTTACATCGGAGGCGCACATGCAACATCCAATGTACTAGCCGGCAAACTACTCGATATCCCCATCAAGGGTACCCATGCCCACGCGTGGGTGATGATGTTTGATACTGAACCCGAAGCATTCGAGGCCTATGCGAGTGCGATGCCGAACAACTGTGTGTTTCTGGTTGATACATACGACACCTTAAATGGGGTACAGAATGCCATCCAAGCAGGTCTAAAGTTGCGTGAACACGGTCATGAGATGGTGGGAGTGCGATTGGACTCTGGAGACTTAACCGCTCTAAGTATCGCAGCAAGAGATCTCCTCGACAGCGCAGGGTTTCCCAATGCCAAAATCGTCGCATCAGACTCTCTCAATGAACACCGCATCACCAAACTCAAAGCCGATGGTGCACAAATCGATATTTGGGGAGTGGGTACCAACCTTGTCACATCTCAAGATCAACCGGCTCTTGGAGGAGTATACAAACTATCCGCCCAACGAGAAACATCCGATTCTGAATGGACTCCCAAAATCAAGCTGTCTAATTCTCCCATTAAAGTCTCCAATCCAGGTAGACTGCAAATTTATCGATGCATAGACTCCGATGGTGTTTGGCAGGCTGACATCTTGGGCGATCATCCCCCACAAACCAACCGCAATATCTACAGTCTAGATGGCCGTGACTCGTCTATACCAGCAGGATGTACAACAATACCGATGTTGACTCGAAAGATGACCGCTGGAAAACGAGTCCAGTCATCCGAAACCATCCACGAGTGTAGACAACGGTCTCTGACTGTCATGCGATGCAAACAAGATCTTCCATTTCTCACTGCAAACACTTGGGCAACAAAGCATGCTCTCATGGAAAAGTACAAACCCGCCATTCGGTAAACTCATGACCGCTCTATTATTTGATATACAGCATACTTTTTACCCAGTGATGCCATAGACATCCTACTTGGCCATGTGACTATTCATGAGACCAATCACAGAGGACAACCATGATTCCTTTATTTATCTGTTTCTTTAATACTGCCTATGGACACGGTCCGGACGCCAACATTTTTGATGAATTGGATGCCTTTTGGCCCACCCCCAACGCTGTACGTACTTCTACCGGTATACCTGGAAAAGAATACTGGCAGCAAGAGGCTGACTACACGATTCATGTGTCCTTGGACCCAGAAAACAAACGAATCATCGGTAGTGAAAGCATCGTTTACACCAACAACAGTCCAGATACCTTGTACTACGTCTGGATGCAACTCGATCCGAATTACCTCTCGAAACTGTCTGCACGTGGTCGGATGCAAACCGCCCCACACATGGCGACAGAGAACGCGTCCTTAGACGTCGGATATGTACGGGCATTAGAGGTTCGAGAAACGTATGAGCCCAATCTAGATATATCCAACGTCAAATTAAACGGAGAAGACTGCACACCGATCATTAGAGATACTCAAATGCGCTTATCTCTAGCCACTCCTCTAAAACCAAATGAACAGTTGACGATTGATCTAGAATGGGCCTACACCATGAACGATGCGTCTGTTTTATGGGCACGGTCTGGATATGAAATCTTAGAGGATGATTCACTCATCTTCGAAGTGGCACAATTTTATCCCAGGATGAACATTTACTCCGACTTGGAAGGCTGGCTAACCAAACCATATTTGGGAACTGGTGAATTTGCCACTGAGTTTGGAGACTATGACGTCTACATCACCGTCCCAGAAGACCACATCGTAGGATCAACAGGTGTTCTTCAAAACTCTGATGACGTCTTGAGTGCAGCCCAGCAATCAAGACTGGAAAAAGCTCGAACCGCCGATGAGCCCATATTCATCGTGAAGCCGGTCGAGGCCGAACAAAACAGAATCAACAGTACGGACAAAACCAAAACGTGGCACTTTACGGCTGAGAGTGTTCGAGATTTTGCTTGGGGATCCTCAAATGCCTTTGTATGGGATGCGTGGGGTAGAGAGATTGATGGTCAAACCGTTATGGCCATGAGTTACTATCCCAAGGAAGGTATGCCAATGTGGGACCAGTTTTCGACACATGCCATAGCGCACACCTTAGAATTCTATTCAAAAATGGTGTTCCCCTACCCCTATCCGGTGGCCATTTCCATGAATGGTCCCATCTATGGGATGGAATATCCCATGCTGTCTTTCAACGGTCCTAGACCCTTGGAAGACGGTACGTACAATGAGAATACGGGTCCATGGAAACATCAAAAGAATGGTCTCATCTCCGTAATTATTCATGAAGTCGGACACAACTGGTTTCCGATGATCGTCAACAACGATGAACGGTCCTGGATTTGGATGGATGAAGGACTCAATACATACATGCAAGCACTGGCCGAATTAGAATGGTCGGAAAAGTACGAACCAAAACGGGGTGAACCCTATAAAATTTCCGATTACATGAGTCGATCTGGTGATGTACCGATTATGACCGATGCAGACTCTGTTACCAGTCGTGGAAACAACGCGTATGCCAAGCCAGCTGCCGCACTCAACGTCCTGCGAGATACCGTTGTTGGACCAGAATTGTTTGATGCCGCTTTTGCACATTACTCTCAGCAATGGGCATTCAAACGCCCTTACCCTGCTGACTTCTTTCGAAGTATTGAAGATGCCACAGGAACGGACCTAGACTGGTTTTGGCGCTCGTGGTTTTACGGGACAGGACATGTAGACATTGCTGTAGATAACGTCGCCGTTTTTGTCAAAGATCTTCCCAATCCAGAGATCAAAAAGGCCCTCGAGAGAGAGCGAAAGGCAGAGTCGACAGTACTCACCAAACGACGGCAGTATGCCAAAACAGCACCCAAATATGCTGATAGATACCCAAGCGTCCTTGATTTTTACGACACGTACGACCCTTTTGAAATCACGGAAGCTGAGCTGAATGCCTTTGATGAAATGATGAAAGAAGTTGAAGACAAACATCGCCCCTTCTTTTCCACGCAAAAATATTACAATCAGATTGAAATATCCAATTCCACAGGGATGCCATCTCCTGTGATCCTTCAAATCACCTATGCCGATCAGAGTACAGAACGCATTGACATTCCTGCTGATGTATGGCGTAAAAATACGAACGGATTTGAAAAACTCCTCATTCGATCACAGCCCATTGTTCGAGTCGAGGTAGATCCCATGCTGGAAACCGCAGACGCGGACACCTCAAACAATATCTTTCCAAAAGGTATTGAAACGCATTCTTTTGAAGTGGACCCAAAATCATCGCCACCATCCAATCCAATGCAAAAGTCCCTCACTGACGATTGATTTACCAACGTTCGTAGCGACTCAATCTATAAACAATATTCTTTTTCAATGACTCTTGAATACAGATGCAACAAAGCCCAAAATGAGATAGAGATGGGATATGAATGAAAAGATTGACATCATTCGCCGACTGGCTCGAAAACAAACATCGGCACTCGGACGTGCTCTGCAGAAGACGCGGGCACCAGACATCGCTGAAGCCATCGTGCACTCTGCTCCTCATGAGCAGCGGTTCATATGGCAAGCGCTGGGTTCAGATGATGAACTCGCCTCCGAGGTACTGGCTTCTATACCAGAGAATGCCCTTGGAGATTTCCTACACCTCGTTCCAGTAGATCAACTCACCAGGCTGGTCAATCTCATCGAGGTCGATGACCAAGCAGATATCCTGGATGCTCTACCAGACGATATCCAAGCACAAATTTTACAGGCACTTCAAGAGGATGACCGAACTCAGCTTGAAGACATCATGTCCTATCATCCAGATAGCGCGGGTGGACTGATGCATGTAGATGTGGTTCGAATCAATGAGAACTCTTCCTGTCGAGACGCCATCAAACTGTTGCAAAGTCAAGCCAATGTAGAAATGGCCTTTTACCTCTATATTGAAACGGACAACGAACAACTCGTTGGAGTCCTATCGCTCCGTAGACTTCTTCTCTGTCCGCCATCGACATTGCTTAGGGATATCATGATCACAGATTTGGTTACGGTTGCGCCAACCGCTTCGCAGGAAGAAGTGGCAGGTATCGTACAACGATACGATATCATTGCGCTTCCCGTTGTGGATGAACAACGACATCTATTGGGTATCATTACGGTGGACGACGTCATGGATGTCATTTGGGAGCTGCATGAAAACCAAATGATGCGTATGGCAGGGATGAATGAAGAACACAATCCGCACGAAAGAAATGTATTCAAGGCTTTTCAGCAGCGTCTCACTTGGCTGGTGATCACTTTGTTTGGTGGAATTGGAATGGCGGAGTTAATTGGATTCTTTGAAGCCAGTCTCTCAGCTAAGGCGGCTTTAGCCTCGTTTATTCCTGTAATGCTTGGTACAGGTGGGAATGTGGGTACCCAAGCTGCGACAATTGCTGTCCGCAACCTCGCATTGGACAAGTCATTTGTATTCTCGACAGTCAGTATGCTCTGGCGTGAACTCAAAGTCGGTACGCTGCTCGGTCTATCCTTCGGCTTGATCTTGGGTGGCTATGCGTTTATTCGATTTGAACCCAAGATGGGCCTAGCAATCGCTCTGGCAACGATCTCCACTGTGATTTGTGCCGCCTTGATCGGTATGTTCATTCCCATCACCCTAAGTCGCATGAATATTGAACCCGCGGTCGCCACTGGACCTTTTGTAACTACAACCATCGACTTGCTGGCCATTTTAATCTACTTCTCTACATGCGTGCTAATTTTGGGTCTGTAGCATTTTAAGGACTGTGCAACCCATCTTTACAGATCGAATCTCCATAATATGCGATGGATATGAGATAGAAGCGAAATGTTGATCAACAATTTATATACAGATGACTGATCGTCTTCATTTTTCCGCCCTATATTGTGGTGCAACCAGCATTCTATTTCCTTCCGAAAATCAATCTGAATCGCGTATACTATACATCGACATTAATACATCCATGTCGCATTGGGAGTCACAATGAAAGAACTCATATTGTCAGATTGTATTCTCGTCGGATTCGTAAACTACGGCGAAAGTGATCGGATCGTGAAGTTATTTAG
>CAJWHX010000204.1 GCA_913040875.1 uncultured Pseudomonadota bacterium
CTGTTCTTGCCAGATGAGAAATTAGGGTGCATAATCGAGAGACTGAGAGATATACCAACCCTTCGAATTCATTCTCGCGCCCCGATCACCTTTCCAAGTCGTATACGTCCGGCGTTATTCGAAGCCTTAAAAAGACATCCAAATGTTTGGATGATCGTTCATTGCAATCATCCAGAGGAACTGAGTTCCGATGTACGAAGTGCACTTCGTCAGATTCGGTTGGCCAATATACCCTTGCTCAATCAATCGGTTTTGTTGAGAGGTGTGAACGATAATGCACAAACCTTAGCAGAACTCTCAAAGAGTCTGGTTAGAATAGGAATATTTCCATACTATTTACACCATACAGATAAGGTGAACGGTGCCGAGGACTTCTACGTTTCTTTGGAAGATGGGAAGCAGATTGTTCGAGAACTTGAGACGTTGGTGAGTGGGATGGCGTTGCCGAAATACGTGATTGATCTTCCAGATGGGAGTGGGAAAATCCCGGTAGAAAGACAGTTGTCTACTATGCCTGAGCAATCAGACGACTCTCCATAGATAATAGAGATGACGGCTCGAACATTATGGCTTTATCGGCTTAGTCAGCGCTGTCCTCATCAAATACTACGAAATCATCAGATAAATCCCAGCCATCGTTGGTGGATGGTGCACCATCGTCAGACCATCCGTCAATCGCTTCTTCTTCCTCTATATTGATCTTCATATTTGCGATATCGTCAATCGAAAATCGCTGAGGACTTTCGAGACCTTCAAAAGGCTCTATAAAGTCATCGGACTGAGTTGTTTCTCTCTCATCTGTCTGGACAAGTTCATCTGATATATGGACGTCTTGTATGGTTTCATCAGCCTCAGGTTCGCTAAATGCGGTGTCTATGCTGGCGATGGCTTCCTTCGCCGTCAAGGAACCGATGGCGACACTTTGAAGCATGGGTTGAATTCGCTGAATGGTTCCCTCAATGGTTTGCAAAAGATATTCAACTTGTTCTACACTGAGAAATTCACAGGAGAAGATGTGTCTGAAACACAGCTGTTGCTGAAACACATTGAAGATGCCAACGGGAAGTATTTGATTCACTTCTGCACAAAATGTCAGTACCTCTAAAAGTTGAAACTCAGGAATGCAATCAGCGGGTGAGAAGGGCTCCGAAAGGGGGAGTTGCACAAACCATTGAAGAAGAAACAAGTCCGAATCAGGAATGGGTATCTCACAAATTTCCAATAGGTTGCTCTCTTGTGCACCTGTTTCAATCTCCACGCCCAATGTTGCTAGAGGGCGATCGGCAGACTGACTTCTTAAGTACGCATCAATTCCCAATTTTTGTAGTATCTTTTGAATGGATGACAGTTGTGCAGACACCTTTTCTCCGAGGTTGTTCGATTAGAATTGAATGCTGTTGTATCCTGAACCGTCAAATTGCATCAACTTGTGGACTGCACCCTTCTTTAAAGGGTACATGTGGTGAATATACGGTTTTGCTTCTATGGTAAACAGTGTCGGTGCGGTTTTACCGTCCCATTTAAACCCGCTATCATAGTATCGTCCGGTAGAATTGATCTCATCGTAAATAAAGCACGTTTTGCCTTTTGGAGTGGGAGTACACAAAACGGCTTCTACATACTCATCCCCATCTAAATTGGCCATCGTTGACCAACCAATATTTGCGATGTTTCCGAATAATCCTTTCAATTCTCCATTCCATTTTGCAATATTGCTCGTGCTGGGAGGGGTCACTTTCAATACTTTGGCAGACTCAGGAAGTTTACCACTGGTTTTGATTTGGTCGATCACCGTTTGGGATAGTTTGGGGATGGGTTCACCGAGTGATTTCTCTGGGTTCTGTACCTGTAGGATTGCCGAGCGGGTTGGCTTCTGAACCGAAGAAGCGACTCGAATACTTCTAGTGTCCTTTTGAGTAAGAGAGGTGATGTACTTGCCTTTACTTGTCATCTCAAGTGAAATGGCCAATGTACTTGTGTTCTTAGGCGGTTTTTCCAATTTACTGGTGATACTGGTTTTGGAGATGGCACTGGCAGTATAAAAGGAATGTCCGTCGATTTCCATGTGCAGTTGACCTTTTCCGGCTGTGGTAGAGAGACCACCTTGTTCCAGCCAGAACGAGGTCTTGGGCTCTGTACGCAAAACTCCAGAACGTCCTTCCATCCAAGTGTGATACTTCCCATCGGCCTCTACAATCGCCATATTGAGGTTTGCTTTGGTCGTGATCACAGCCTCTACAGTATCTGCCTGAACCTCTTGTGAATGTTTCTTGAGTCCTGTCGTACTGGATTTCGGTTCCGGTGAGGTCAGAGATGCATCTGCAGTCTGAATGGTACTCTCTGATGAGCAAGCAATGAGTAGAGATAGAATGAATGACATGGTATAACTCCTAGATTGTACCTATCACTACGAATGTGAAGGTAGCTGTATTCAAAATGAAACGGTTTTCTTAAATGTAACTAATTTTTTCGATGAGTTCTTCAATGGCTACTTTATCACGTGTGTATTTCATAGAACAAAATTCACAGACCACTTCAATTTCCCCCAACTCTTCAATCATAGAAGTGAGTTCTTCTGGTCCGATTGAACAAAGCATGGTGTCGATGCGTTCGTCTGAACAACCACAAAACCACGTTAGGGGTTTGGACTCGAGTCCAAATAAGTCATGGGAGCAGAGTCGGTTGCGTTGACATGCGCTAAGGAATTCAGACTTTGACAAGGTGGCGAAAGTTTCGTAAGCCTGCTCGAATTCTTTCTTAGTAGCAGAGGGGTTATTGTCACTCATTGGGTATTTTTCCAACAATACACCCAGAGCCTGTGTAATGTATCCGGATTCATTGAATTCTGTTTCAATTCGAACTTTGCAATCCAACTGCGAGGATTGATTGAGATGGTGCTCGATTGCAGAGGCGATGGTCTCTTGTCGAATCTCGGTAGTCCCGCGGTACAACTCTCGTTGTTGGTTGTGTTTTATCGTAATTAGAAATCCATCCAAGGTGGGGTGTATAATGTCAGAAGGCAGCCTGTGCGGTGTGATCTTTGCGCGGATACCACCATCGGCATTGATATCACAAATGATGCGACAAGGTGGCACAGAAGATTCCAACTGAAGACTGAGTCGTTCATCTTCTTTGATTTGAGAAGACAATAGCAATGCAGCAGCCATAGCATCGGCAAGATATCTAGAACTTCCTTTGTTGAGACTGTGTTTATCAATGGCTTCGTTGACGACATCTGTAAAGTGTACGAGCAGATACCGAACCTTTGCATCCATGGTTAAACCTTGAATCAAATGGTTTTGATTGTCTGTACTGTTTGTACTCATAAAAGCTCCTCACAGACCTGTAAAATATCTCGTTGGACCACTTCGTTCAATAAGAGTTCTTGTCTGAGCCCACAGAAAACACGATAACGAACGGTAGAACTGGAGTAATAGCAGTGCAAGTTAGAGGGGGAGGTGCTGGATATGACAGAAGATTCGGATCCCAGAAAGACAATAATATTCATGGGGTTCGCCTGTTCGTGCGTGTCAAGAATGCGCCTAAATATCTGTTTCCAGGTTCCGTTGGTGATTGTGCCTGTGTATTGATCTTGTTCAGTCGGTAATCGAGACACCCATGGGGCAGAACCTTGTAACGGCCATTGGAGTTGCTCTTTCCAAGATGTTTCTATGAGTCGAGTAAACCATTGTGAGGTATGTGTTGATGACCACAGGAATCTACTTAGGAGTTGAATAAAACGGATGTCTTTACTGGGTAAGGTAGGATTGCCTAGGATGTCTTTAACGCGTGATACTGGAATGTATTGAAGTAGAGTCGCAGCAAAACCCTGTGCGATACAGCAGTGTACAGACGTAATATCCTCACCAATTTGAGCGAGTTCATATTTAAGTTCGGGTAGGCTTGGGTCCCAATGAAAGACTCCCGATTTAGAGCTCTGATTGGTCATCTCTAAGCAGACGACTTCATATTGTAACGATAAGAGTTCCAGTAATGCTGCGTGTGAGATGGTGGTTTGCTGAATATCTAAAAGGACCAGAACTCGGTGAGTTGGTGATTTGTTACCAGCGTAGGGTATCCAGTGGACGGAAAAATAGGTCGGACGTTGATTCATTTTGACAATAATCTTCCCTCGGTTGAGCCAAAATGGATCGTCAAGCCATGTTTTAAAGGCACAGAACGACCCACCGGTACTTGCACACTCTTTCCGTCAAGCGTACGCAATGTCCAGTCAGAACTTCCCGTGTTTTTGATTCCCCATCTAGATGGATCATGTGGGTGTTGTGACATTCTAGCGATCTCATCGTCGAAATTCAGTCTTGAATGTGTATGGTGGGCATAGACCTTCATGTGATGCGTACATAGCAACGTTCGGTCACCAATTTCCAGTCGCATTGGTAAGTCAGCAAGTGATTGACAGCGCCAACAATACTGATGATTTCCATTGCTGTGGTCTTCAAAATCGTAGAAGTTGGGACTGTTGCATTTTTTGCAGTAGTAGAGTGAATCTCTCAACGTGGAGAAGGCGCCAATCCATTCACTTTCTTTGACACGTTCATCTGGATTGTGTAGACCGACTCCAAATGCTCTGCGGAACAATCGCTTGAGAAATTTTGGGTAGAGATTCCAGTTTCGGATTGCAGAGTCGTGAAAGCCTTTTGTTGCCGCATTCGACTGGTTGTTGGCGTCAAATAGGAATATGGGTTTATTGCCATAGAACTCGCGTTGGGCGACTTCATTGAATACATTGATTTGCAACTGTCGTTTGCCTTCCAGAGGATGATGCCGGATGAACATGTAAAACAGCAATACTGCCAGAGAATGCCAATCGGTTTTACTGGTGCAATTTCCTTCTCCCCGAATCAATTCAGGCGCAGCAAAAAATATAAAGATGATGTTCCCGGGTGTCTTGTTGTATCGAACATTGTCACAGTCACAAATAATGACCTCTCCTGTTTTAGGGTTGATAAACGGGCCCCCAAGATTGATATCTTTGTAGCATAACCCCCGAGCATGAAGATTTTTGAACGATTGAGCCAGTTGGATTGCTGCTGTACATAGAGTGTGAAAATTGGGGACAGGACGCATTTTACCAAGTACCAAGCGCTCGAGACCTTGATATTCTCTAGGCAATAACGGCATCAAGTATCCAAAAGTACGGTTCCTAGGGTCGTTGACCATCGTGATGGGCCAGAGAAATCGACTGTCCGGTGGTGCTTGTGAAAATGGTCCATCGATCGCAAATGCCTTCTTCATTTCTTCGAGTTGAGTCGTTTGTTCTGAGGTCGTTGGGTAGAAGTACCATTTTAGTGCGTAGTGTTGACGAGCAGAGGTCACTTCGTACACCTCACCTTGACCTCCAGAAGCGAGGAATCGTTCTACTTGTACCACAGTACCTTCTCGAGTATTCAAGCGTTGTCCAATTTTTAGCATTGGCATGAGTCTCTCCTATTGATGATTATCGGAAGGGTAGTGAATGGCAAGGCTCATGTCATCTCCGTTTCCATGAGTAGAGATTTGATAGAGCCATTGTGCGACGGTCGCGATTGAATCTTCTTTCCGCTTGGACAGCCAAGGTAAGATCGTGGCAAAACGATCCCGTTCACCTTGCAAACAATCCCGTATGCCATCGGTGCTCAACAAAAGCATCGTACAATCGATGGGGGGAGATAGCAAACAACTTTGGCACACCCCTTCTTCAAACGGTTGGCACAGAGAATGGGTAACGGTACCGATGACGTCTTCGGATTCTGGAAAGATGAAATGAACCTGATTGTCTTTGGACATCCAAGCGATATCACCATCACCGATTTGAAAACAGAGCAATCCTTTTGAAGATTGACAGCACGCAAGCAGAGTGGTTCCAAATTGAATCAACTCCGGGATCCATGTACCATCTGTATCTGAGAGTTCAAGTTCTCTTTTGCATGCACAGTTCCACTCCCATCGTATTCGCCGTTCGATGTTGTTTTGAAAGGACAGCCACTCTCGCTTGGTTTGTGGAATCGTCAGGGTATCCAATGCCTCACGAAGTATCGGTTGGGCGATTTCCAATGCCAATCTTGAACCAATGTGGGAACGAGCGTGTTTGGCATCTCCATGTCCATCGGCTACCCCAATAAAAAGAGTATCCCCATCAATGGTATACAGACTGTGATCTTGACAGGGGATACCATCGTGTAGATGACGGGCTCCTTGTACAGAGAGAGAGAAACCGTTGCCGATTGTACTCTGTTGAGAGTGAGACTGTTGAGAATACTCAGGGTTGGAGGGCGTTTCCGTGTCAGAAACGTTCATTACCACAGTTCCAAATCATCATGGTCATCTTCTTCTGCTTCCTCGAGGCGCCCTACAGCCCTACAGCCCCTAAGCTCCCTTGCTCTTCAGCATTATAATGAATATCAGGGCTTCCTCGGAGACTGCCAGGAAGCTCCCAG
>CAJWHX010000205.1 GCA_913040875.1 uncultured Pseudomonadota bacterium
CATGCGAATTGAGGCTATCGGAAAAGGAAACGTCATCACCAATGCCGCAGACTACACCAAGGCGGAACTCAGCTCCATGAACTTCGCGAATGAAACCCTTCAGCATGCTGTGTTCGCGGTCGATGTGGATTCTGAAACGGACTATCAATCTCTACTGAATCGAAACGACGAGATCTCTAGAAGTATCGAATCCGTTGCCAAAAGATACAACGTCTCAGATGTCGTCTATGTAGATGGGGATGCCGTTGAAAGTACTGTATTCATAGACATGCACGATCTACTTCGCTCTTATATTATTGAACGTTCTGGCGTAGAAGGGAGAGTCAGGCCCCCAAAGGGTGTAGAACACACCGGTGTGATAATTGATGCCCGACACATCGAATTTGAACCTATAATATTGCCGACCATCTCGATGAATGGTGATGACAAGTGGTTGTCTGTCGAAGATTTTTCAAAGTATTCCGCTCAAAGTAAATTCCCATTCATGTATGCGGTGAGTGCCAGCAATCCAGATGTCATTGCCAAGGTAGGAACCAACCCTGCTCTATATATGGCAGATGACTCGAACCTTGATACCCTACACGTACACAACATCGACTCCAATCCTGTCACGACAGATGAAAAGGAGTCCATCATGGGCAATGGTCGTGTGGTCATCTTATTGTCTTCGGAGCCTAATCCATGATGCATCGACCTCGGCGTAGCCACAGAAACTCTGGGCATCCAGTTAGAGAAAAGCAATCACCAGCGGATCCAAAACTATCTCGGCATCACCTTTGGTATGTTGGATTGGGAGTTGGTCTAGGAATTCTCTGTTGGTTGCTCAAACCAGTTTTTGCATTGCTAGCAGCGAGCGCTGCCATCGCATATATTCTCGATCCATTGGTGGATCGATTTGAGGATGGGGGATGGTCAAGGGATCAAGGAATCGCCATCATCACCATATTGGGCGGACTGCTGCTCCTGATTGGATTCATATCTTTTACGCCACCAATCATAGAGCAGACCAGTAAACTTAGCGATGACATGAGAGTGGTACTCAGTAATTTGGATGAGACCTTACAACAAACAACAGAGTGGGTTGAGGGAAAGACCGGTCGAAAGCTCAACCTCAAATTGGATCATCTTCAAGAAACATTGCCTGTTTGGATCGATCAATTCTCCGAAGACTGGCAAGCGAAAGCGATTGATATTCTCAAAGGACTCCTTTTAAAGGGGATGGGATTGATCAATACACTGCTGAATCTATTGCTGCTTCCTGTATTCACCTACTATCTCTTAAGAGACTGGGACGATTTACTGGCAGATGGCTTTGAACTGATCCCACACAATATGCGCCCCATAGCCAGTAAGACACTTGGAGAAGTGAACAAAAGACTCAATGCATTTATCATTGGACAAATCAAGGTGTGCTTGGCTCTATCAGTATTGTATACCGTAGGTCTATTGATTGTCGGTATCGATCTGGCTGTACCCATTGGGATATTATCCGGATTGATGTTTGTGATCCCCTATGTCGGAACAATATTTGGTATTCTTACGGCCAGTCTGCTCGCATTGATAAACTTTGGCGTAGATTGGCATGTCTTGGGTGTGTTTGCAGTCTTTGGTATTTCCCAAACCATAGAAGGGTATTACCTCACCCCCAAGATTATTGGAGAATCTGTAGGACTCTCGCCAATGGTGGTGATGATTGCTCTCATCGTAGGCGCCTCGTTTATGGGCATATGGGGAATGCTGATAGCCATACCCGTCACCGCAGTACTTAGTGTCGTTGCAGCTGAATGGCTCGATAGATACAAGCAAAGTGACACCTTTCTAGATCACAATGATTGAATCAAAAATACACCTATATAGATGAGTATGTTTGATATTGAATGGCATTGGGATGTACCGTATCTGGAGACCCTGACCCGACAGGAATACATCCGTAATCGAGTGCATAAAGGAGGCTCAGAGTTGATTCTATTGGCTGAGCACCCTCCCACCATCACCCTCGGTAAGCGAGGTGGCACCATATTCCAAGTACCTGAAGGTACAACTGTACAGGAAATTAACCGCGGTGGATTGGCCACTTGGCACGGACCTGGACAACTAGCACTGTATCCAATTATCCAATTGAATCGATACAAACTGGGTGTCCGGTCATTGGCATGCCTTCTAGAATCAGCCACCATCGATACGTTGGAACATCTAGGCATTCAAGGAACGAGAAGACACAACGCCCCTGGAATATGGGTTCACGATCGAAAGATCGCCGCGTTGGGACTGGACGTCAAAAAGGGGATCAACATTCATGGTGTGGCCCTCAATATTCATAACGATGCGTCTTGTTTCAGCTGCATAGAAGCCTGTGGTGACTCAAGTGTATCCTACACTTCCGTTGATCAAGAATTGCAAATTTCCATGAGCTCACTTCAAACCATCGGTACCCTCTGGATACAATCGTTTATTCAGGCTCTATCGGGTTCATCAGTGAACAATTCATGCAATTGATTTGACAGGTTTCGGGAAATCAATTAGATCAAAATGACCTTATAGGCATGTAGCTCAGGGGCTAGAGCACTGTCCTGACACGGCAGGGGTCGGCAGTTCAAATCTGCCCATGCCTATTCGTCACTTTCAACAAATCAAATATAATGGTGGTGGATACAGGCTGTTCCAAGGGTTGACTAAGAATCAAAAGAATGCTGGATCCATCTAAAGCATAAGACATACCCGGAGCATTCATTGAGAAATTCTAACCGCGATTCAGGCGATCAAGGCCCAAAACAAAATCGTCAAATCACAGCCAAGCGCGTTCTTGTCATTGACGAAAATGGAACAAAACTGGGTGAGATGGCTACTCGTGATGCGCTAACAAAAGCGCAGGAGAGAGGATTAGACCTAATTGAAGTGGCTCCGAACGCACGTCCTCCAGTGTGTCGTTTCGCAGACTACGGCAAGATTCTGTATGAAAAGAAAAAGCGAAATGCAAAAGCCAAGAAGAATGCAACCACCATTACCGTAAAAGAGGTCAAGTTCACCCCGTCAACTGGTGATCATGATTTCAACACCAAACTCAAACACGTACAAAAGTTCTTAGGAAAAGGCGACAAAGTCAAAGTCACCATTCGTTTCCGCGGCCGGGAGATGGCACACAAAGACAATGGTATTGCCGTCTGTAATCGATTGGTGGAAGCCATAAATGAAGCAGAACAAGTCTGTGAGATCGAGATGGCACCTCAGTTCATGGGCCGACAAATGACCATGATCTTAGCCCCTAAGAAAACGTAAACAAATCCCAAACAGTGTGCTCAGCCTCGGTTGACACCTTTCATCTGCAACCATCGCCCACGGGCGAATCATCGCTAGGAAAATACCATGCCCAAAATGAAAACACACAGTGGTGCCAAAAAGCGTTTTAAGCTAACCGGCTCTGGCAAAGTGAAATTCAAGCGTGCGAACATGCGACACATCTTGACCAAGCATTCAAGCAAAGTCAAGCGTAAACTTCGCAAAGGCTCAATCATGAATGCAACTGACGCCAAAACCGTTAAAAAGCTTCTTCGTAAAATCACCTAATTATTTAAATCACATCCACCGTCACCGCCTTACTAAATTCGGCTGGGAAACGGTATAGCTGGTCAAAACCAGTAAGGAGACATTATGGCACGTATCAAACGCGCACAAATTCGAAAGAAAAGAGTAAAAAAATTATTTAAACGTTCAAAAGGTTTCTTCATGTCGAGAAACAATACCCTTCGTCAAGCAAACGAAGCGGTAATGAAAGCTCGTATGAACGCTTACACCGGTCGAAAGCAGAAAAAACGTCAATATCGTTCAATGTGGATCGCTCGTATCAATGCAGCGTGTAGACCCCTCGAAATCAGTTACAGTCAGTTCATGCACGGCTTAAACTTGGCTGGAATCGAAATCAACCGAAAGATGTTGTCTGAGATTGCCATTCACGACGCAGATGCTTTTGCAAAGTTGGTTGAACAAGCCAAAGCTGCTATCGAAGCAAAAAATTCGGCCAAAGCATAATCTCTGTGTGACTTCACACAGAACACTTTAAAGATGGAAATATTGTGACCAATCTGATCAGACTGTTTGGGATTTGTCTACTTAGCTTGGGATGTGGCGACGAAACAGAACAGGACTATACTCAGTTCAACGCTACAACAGATACACTCACCGTTTCAATTGCACCGGATGCAGAATCGACCCCTGCTGAAATCGAATTGAGGTCTTCTACGGGCCAAGTCATCATCGGCACAGCCGTATTGACCCCCGGTGGTGGCCCTGTTGGTACAGAACATCAGCTAGTTGTCGAAGTTGCTGACACTTGGCAAGGTCAGGTCGAAGAGGTTGTCATCTCTGTTGACTCTGGCGCTAGAGGAATCGAAGAATTCACTTTAAAACGAGATTCTGCCGATCCCGGATATCATCAGATAGATATCATCTCCGTTGGAGATGATGGAGAAGTCAGAGATGACATCGTCACAATCCAACTATTTGCAAACGACAGTCAGTCGGTTGAAGAAACAGATACAGGAGCCGGTCAATGAAAGAGAGCAACACTGAAGAGAGTGAAAACTTGACGCGAGCTCGTCTAGTTGACAACACCTATGCCGAAGAATTCGGCTGCAGTAAAAAGGACCTACGTGAGATTGTAGATGCCATGCTCGACATCATGAGTTCAGCTCTATTGGAAGAAACGGAAGTCAAAATTAGTGGATTTGGCAAACTGAAAACAAAACACAAATCAGCTAGAGTTGGACGAAACCCACAGACTAAGGAACAGTTGATCATCTCTAAACGTCGTGTGGTATCCTTTCAACCTTCTAGACTACTCACCAAACGACTCAACGAAGACCCCAGTTGATTTGATTCTCAAAGGCGGCGTTCATGTCTAAAGAAACTGAACACATTGACATTCCGAACAAACTCTACTTTAGGATTGGCGAAGTTGCTGACATTGTAGGCGTAGATAGCCATGTCCTTCGATACTGGGAAAAGGAAATGGGCATGTCACCGCATCGATCGAATTCCGGCCAACGGTTGTATCGCAAAGTTGACATCGTATATTTTTTAAAAATCAAACATCTCATTCATACCGAAGGGTATACAATCGGCGGTGCCAAACAAGCACTGAAAGCGAACGATCACAATGCCATTCATACAACGCAACTGGGTGATTTACAAGCAAAGTTGATGGACGTTCAATCTCAGTTAACGGCACTTCGACAGAAATTGAGATCTTAAAACACACCTCTAGAGTTTCTCAGAATGATGGTACTTTTGATATACTAAGCACAATCAAGAGTAGACTATGATCAACCCAAGTTTCAGACACAATCCCCTATGGCTCATCGCTGTGGTTCTCGCATGTACCACATCTGCGATCATCATTCCAAATCACTTGGTGTTCTCAGCCAAGTCGGCGCGCCTAGATTTTATGTTGGATTGGGGTATCACTTTTATTTTTACAATAGATGCTTGGATGCGATATCGCGATCGCTCTTCTCTACATCTTCCAACTGCAGCGCGAACTCTTGGGCTGGGTTTTGATATTGTAGCAGCCGTACCTTGGACCATACTATTTGGAATCCCACTATTGGATATCCTTAGGCTTCTCAAATTAATTCGAGTCCCAGAGATTCTTCGTGAACGACCAAAACTTCCGACCATTTTGAACATCCCTTTGCAATTGTTCTCTTTTGTATATTGGGCATTGCTATGGGTGCATTGGCTGGCCTGTGGATGGATGCATGCCGCGATGGAGAACGACTACTTGACGGCGCTCTACTGGTCTGTGACAACACTCACTACTGTTGGATATGGAGATATCACACCAGATGTAACCAAGATTACTCAGACCGTGTACACGATGGTGGTTATGTTTTTGGGCGTCGGATTTTATGGGTACATCATCGGTAATATTACCACACTATTGCATCGACTGGACATGAAACGAGCGATGTATCACTCCAAGGTCAATCAACTCAATACCTTCTTGCAATATCGTCAGGTACCTCCCTCCGTGAAACACCGAATCTTGGACTACTACGACTATTTATGGGAAAATCGAAAAGGGTTCGATGAAAAGAAACTCCTTCGAGATCTCCCTCAGAGTCTACAAGTCGAATTGTCGATGAGTCTAAAGAGAGATCTCATCTCCAAAGTTCCATTTTTTCAGCAGGCTGACGACGCGCTCATCAAAGACATTGCTGGACGGCTGCGACCAATCATCTTCACACCCAACGACATCTTGTTTCTCGAAGGCGACAAGGCTCACAGTATGTACTTTGTCGGGAAAGGACTCATTGAGATCACGCGTGGTGACACACATTTGGTAACGATCGGAGATGGCAGTTTTGTTGGAGAGATCGCCTTGTTGTTGGAACAACCCAGATCTGCTTCGGCAAAATCAGTCGGAT
>CAJWHX010000206.1 GCA_913040875.1 uncultured Pseudomonadota bacterium
CCGCACCACCGGTGGTGACAGGTATATTCAATCTCTCCTGCAAAGCTGTCCCTCGGCCGCCAACCACAGCACACAACGATCCAAGTCCAACAACGTCGACTGCTGGTCCTGTTCGTTCTGCAACCTTGACAGCACGATGCATCAATCTCACGGCTCGTTCTTGGTCGCTCAACAAATCTTCCGGGGTCAAAGGTACTGCGACTACGTCACCTTGAACAGACTGATGGACTGGAGACTCTGGCAATGAAAAGGAGCATATATGACTAACATCTCTTGGATCTGTACCATCTCTATGATCCAAGCCAAGCCCAACTTTACCACCTCGAACACCAATGATTTGACGGTGACCTTTGCTGAGTGCATGAACGATGAACAAAAACCTAGGCAGACGATTTCTCAGCCAATAGTTTTACAACAAGATTATAGAAGGTTCCCACTCGGAACAAATTCGGAATGTCCGTGGGTTTCAATCCGGGAACGAATTCTCCACTGGGTACTTCTGGCATCGCCTCTTTCAACGCTTCTAAGGCATCTAGAGTCAAGGTACCATCTGCTTGAAGCCCTTCACCTTCCGTTCCTTCACGCGCTGCTTTTTCAATGCCGCCTCTTGGAATCTTGATCTGAAAGTTTTTTTCCAACTGAAAGGCTATATCCAAGAAGTCAATGCTCTCCGCCTCTAATTCTGAGATTACCTTAGATGAAAACTCAACTTCTTCAGGGTCTAGTTCCAGGGCGTCTTGAAAGACTTCATGCACCACAGTCCAAACTTTTGCATCCAAATTGTCATCAATATGTGCAGCCAAATGCATAGTATTCCTCTATCAATAGGTTGTATACGTTCTCTAACCTATCTCATTCCAGTTGTTTGCCAAATTCATGTAAAGCCATCCCAACAGGAATTGTTGCCGCACCCAACAACCCAAACGGTCTAGCCAGGGACTCATATACCGTTCTATCCAACACCATTGTTGAAGCGGCGGGCTTGAGGATAAAAAATGCCGCCCCCTCTGAACCTTCTGCACCCAAAACGTCTGTCGCCGCAGTCAAGTCATCCGACCCACCGACGATTACGATATCAGCTCGCCCGTCAACGAGTGCTTGAGCCCCTTCCAAAATGGCATTCCAGCCACCGTCTACGCCCATCGCGTAGCTCATGTTGTGACCTTGAGCATTGTGATAAGCCGATGAGAACCCCAAAACGTTATTGCTCAGACCACGGACCAACCAAAGCGGATGAATTTGAGATATTCCCTTCTCGCCAAAATCTTGGAGGGAAAAGGTACCGGACTCAAATGCTACGTTGATGGCATCGGTTAAATCGTCGTGCCTCCCAACCTGAGGACTCGCGCCAACATACATCCCCCGCCTAGAGGGTTGAATGTTATCCCAGTCTGAACACTGTCCTACCGCCGAAGCAATCGATGCCACACCAAGACGCACAGCCTGTGTCATCAGTTTCAGACTTTTGCGGTCTGGAACCATTGAACGCGCTTTAAAATTGGGAACCATACCAGTGCATGCCGGTTGACTTAACGCTTTATTGTTGTGACCGGAAGGGCACAACAATGAGAGTGCAGAGATTTGAATTGGCAGCTCAACAACGGTTGGGAGACCTTGAGTATGTTCCATGAATACTCCTACTGATTCGAATAATGATGAGAGGCGAATTGGGTCGTTGACAGCACTACAGAAGCATTCTGACCACCAAAACCAAACGAATTGGACACAATTACATTGGGAGACACCAGGTTTGGTGTCGATAGATTCTGAGACGGACATTCTGGATCGAGAGACACAAGCCCTGTAGTTCCTGCCATCCAACCTTGATCAAGCATGCCCACACACGCTACAGCCTCAACTGCGCCTGCGGCTGCAATACAATGACCCACAGCCCCTTTTATAGAAGACACCACCACACCATCTCCAAACAACCGATGGATAGCATGAGATTCAGCCACATCTCCCAAAGGGGTCCCTGTGCCGTGTGCATTCACATAATCAATATCTTTCGGAGACAATCGAGCATCTTTAAGCGCCCTTTTCATCGCCATTTCAGCACCCATCCCCTCCGGATGAGGGGCCGTAGGGTTCCAAGCATCCATACTGGATCCAGCCCCTAACACTTCTGCCAATATGGGGGCTCCCCGCGCCATCGCATGTTCATAAGACTCTAAGATCAACATACCGGCACCTTCACCAAGCATAAATCCATCCCGATCAGAATCAAATGGTCGACAGACATTGGGACTCAAAGCTCCCAGTACCAAAAAGGACAACAGACCCATTGGATGATCCATAGAATCGTGCCCACCAACAATAGCCACATCAACCTCGCCTCTACGAACAGACCAGAAACCTGCCGCAATTGCCTGAGATGCTGCCGCGCAAGCCGAAAAGTTGCTCCCCGACCGGCAAGCACCCACTGACTCGGATAGCAACTTCCCAAAATGATGGGGCATATGACGTTTGGGTGCAGCCAACGTATTGCGAAGATCTTGAGCCATGGAGGCTCTGTCAAAAGCATCCTCTACGATGTGCCCAAACAAATCCTGGTTCATTTCATGTGGTGTAATCGAAGACAATCCTGTTCCTACAAAGACAGCGACCCTATCCTTTGAATGTGAACGTCTAGACCATTGCGCTTCCGACAACGCAATGTCAGCACATTTCCACCCCAGTACACTTTTGCGATCGTCAACGAAGTCTGACATGTCTGGAAGATCTTCCAGATACCGCCCAATCAGCGATATGGGCAGTGTATACCCACTGGGCACCCCTAAACACTCGTTGCGCTTCAATGCTCTCATGAGTGCTTCACGACCAGTTCCTGCTGCGCACAAAGATTCTGCCGCGGTGACCACCACTCGCCTCATTCATCGCTCCCGTTGAATACACAGGTGTCAGAATGATTTTCAAAGCATGTATACAACCCCTCTTGGACATCCGATACAGTTCTTCTGAAAACTTGTCTATCTGGCGTTCGAACTTCAACAAAACAATCTTTACCCACCACATCGCTCAATGTCACAATCTCAGTTCCGCGCTCCTGTATCGAGCCGCATTTAACCTTAATCCGCTTACTATCAATCGGTGTCTGGAAACGTGTTCCATCCCAAGTGCTGCTGGGAGCATCCAATTCTGGCTCTTCCTTGGTCTCAACTGCAGTGGGGACAACCGGTGGCGCATTTTCGGTTCCGCCAAAAAATAAGACCACACTTAAAATCCCAGTAAACAGAAGTGCCGCTCCACCCAAAAATAATACCAGCAACATTTTGGTGCTCATACCATCCATATCGGACTCTACAATGGGTGCCATTGCTTGAGGTCGAACATCCACAGACGACATCGATTGAGTTGGACCATCCATATCAAGCATTTCCATAGAAGAACTCGGCGTACTGTTTGAGCCTGTGCCAGTAGAATTTTGCACCCTATTCTTAGGAGACGTTTGAGTTGATGGCATTGGAGGCGGTTCTGCTATGGGGGGCGGTATTGCAACAGCAGAAGCCCCTTTTGTAAACTCCGGTTCTGAAATTGCAGTGCTCTCAAACGAATACTCACTGGGCGATTCAGTTTGATTGATTTCCACCACCGCTTCAGGGTTCAGATCCAGTGATGCTTCAACCAAATCCGCAACAGCACCTCTGCGCATGATCGCCGTATCAACATCTTCGTCATCAATGTGAACGGGTCTTTCAAAGACCTCGGTATCCTCACTCAGCAACGCTCCTTGTAACGTTCCATCAACCGAACCACGATTCAAACGTTGTTGAAAATAAGGGATTGCCTTTTGAGACCACTGTACGGAACTTACCCCTGAAATCGAATCAGCCATCCTTCGAGCTCGATTCGCAAACTCATAAGCCATCGGACGTTGAGCCGCATCATACGCCATCCCAGACGTCAACAAATCAGCCAACTCCTCTTTGACTTCCAAGCCAAGAGGCATCGGCCTTAGCAAATGCTGACAATACTTTTCCACTCGAAGCTGGTGTTGATCGGCAGACGGTGGTGCCTTACCAATCGGTTTCCCTGCCAACATTTCAAATAAAGTTACCGCCAATGAATACACGTCTGACGTTGGACCTTGAGGCTCAAAAAACAATCGTTCCGGCGCCATATATTCCATTGCGTCATACTGCATCTCACGCGTTGCGGACTCTCGCCCCCCAATTTCCGAGGCTGTCATTCCAAAGTCTAGCAATGAGATCTTTCCTTTTGGAGACACCATAATGTTGCTGGGCTTTAAATTGCCATGTAATATTCGCAGAGGCGCTCGACCTGCAGAGGGGGCTTGATTGAAGATTAGATCCAAACTCTCTGCTACATCTGCTATCAAACTAAGCGTTACTTTCAATGGTATGCGCTGCTTCATTTTACGCATACCTTGAACCAAACTTTTGAGATCTAGACCATCTACCCATTCCATCACGACCGCAACCCGACCGCGAATGGATGTCATTTCATAAATGGTTGGAATGGCTGAATGGTGCAAAGATTGCAGCAATGACAGTTCTTGTCTGAGCCACGTGACCGACTGCTTGTTTTCTTTCCAAGAATCTCGCAGAAGTTTTATCGCCACCTCTCGCACAGGATCCCCATTTTGCATCTCATGACAGCGATACATGTCTGACAGAGATGTCTTCGAAAGAGGACTGACAAATTCGTATTGACGCTTACTGCTCACTTGGATTCACCTTATCTTGGACTCACGCTGGATCATTTGTCAATACTCTGTTTTGTTACTCAATTGATAAAGATATCTACACTGCTGCGGAGATTCGCAGACCGTTCCATGAAATTGTCCCACCTTCTAGAACCTCTCGTAACAAACTTAACTGAGGTTCCACCACTCCACAATAGCCGATTTGAGAACGCAATGTAGACTTAACACGTCTAATGTCTTCACTCTCCGAGTTGTCATCGGAAAATGACTCCACTTCAATCCTTGCAATACCAGCACTCGTGGCTACAGATTCATCTTCTAGGAGCCAAGCAACCGCCGCCTGCCCAGGAACACTTGAAATCCCCAAACGTTTAATATCTCTAGCCTGCCCCAAGTCAATCAGCGAATCCGCTGCACCAACCAAAATGCGATTTGCTCTATGTTCAGATATTGCCCAGACGCTCTCTACAAACGACTGCACACCCTCACCAGCCCAAGCCCCATTCTCACCGCACAGACCAAAATGAATAGAGAGATGACCCAAAATCAAGTTCGGCAATGTCTTTAGGGGAAGCAATGGTGGATACAACGATCGACCACGTGTAGCCAACGCTTCCTCTGAGAATGTCTTATCAATGGCACTCGCGATCAAAGCGGCTTCAGCCTCTCCTTCATCAGGTGGTTCACGACCGACAGAGAAGAACAATCCCGTCTCTATAGGATCTAGATTCTCTCCAACAGCATCCCAAATTTGACCCACGGCATCCATCGCAAGTCTAGCTGCCGGTGTCATCAATTTCGCTGCCTTACGTCGTTTTAAATACTGTCGAAATGTATGATTTGATGCAACCCCCGCCAAAGAGGACTCCATCCATTTGAGCGGCTCGTGAACAGACAATGCACTCGTCGAGTGTTCTATGCCTCTCTGGAAGGCTTCCAGACCACGACCAAATGGTGTGACCACTCCGACCTGCGTGATTACGACCGCCATCTAGAAACCACCACCGTACCATTTGAGCCGCCAAATCCGAACGCATTGCTCATCGCATGCTCAATCCTACGCTTCAAAGGTGCGCCTTGAATGTGTCTCAACTCGCACTCTGTATCCGGATCATCCAGGTTCCTCGTAGCCGGCAATACCCCTTCACGAACCGCGAGCAACGCAACGATCGCTTCCACCGCACCGCAAGCGGCGACCAAGTGCCCCATCATCGATTTGGTACTCGATACTGGGACACTCGCTGCAGAGTCTCCGAAGGCCGTATGGATCCCCCTGCTCTCAGATGGGTCATTCATCGGCGTACTCGTACCATGGGCATTGATGTATCCTATATCAACTGGTGAAAGCCTTGCATCGCGTAGAGCATCCATCATCGATTGTGCGGCACCTCGACCATCTGGAGGAGAATCTGTGATTCTGTAGGCGTTGCAACTACAGCCGAACCCACGAAGATGCCCTAAGATAACCGCACCTCTAGAGCGAGCAGACTCCAAAGATTCTAGCAGCAACATCCCTGCGCCTTCTCCAAGCACAAAACCATCTCTGTCTTTATCAAAAGGACGGGAAGCCTTATCTGGTGCTTCATTACGCGTAGACAACGCACCAAGCAAAGAAAACCCCGTAACCATAATCGGATCAATCAGTACGTCCACACCACCAACCATCATCGCATCTACTTCACCACGACGAATCCGAAACACCCCTTCCCCAATGGCTTGCGAAGACGAT
>CAJWHX010000207.1 GCA_913040875.1 uncultured Pseudomonadota bacterium
ATGGTACAACAAATATAGTCATGGAACCAGTCAACCCGTTGGCCTAAAGCGAAGCAACAAATTTGGATTGTTTGATATGTCTGGGAATGTTTGGGAATGGATATGGGATCGACACGCAAGTCATTATGGTTCACAATCTTATCTAACAGACATCACAGTAGCCGATTTACGCTCCTTAGATTCAGGACAACTAACAGAATGCAATGAGTGGAACACAACCACTCTGTCTCTTTTATTTGAAAACAGTCTCCATGAGGATCGTCGAGTTTACACCTCTCGAAGATCTGAATTTCATCGCCATGTTCCAGGGTATAGGGAACCCAACTATTCTTGGCGGAGTTCGCGAGTCATTCGTGGTGGCAGCTGGGCTGATCCCAAAGGACTGATAAAACTTCCCAGTTATGCTTCTAGTCAATCCGTTGTCAGATGCAATACAATCGGATTTCGTCTTTGCCAAACAAAAGGAGATTAAACAGTATGAAATCTACATACTCTTTTAAGTTGTCCCCTATTCTTAGGGTAATTTTACTCCAAGGTAGATTGATATGAGGCCATTCGATTTGTCTTAGAAAGTGAACAGTAACTGGTACTGAAACTATATTCCTACGATAAACGTTTGCATTCTTACCGACCCTAAAATAGTCATATTCACCACCGTTTTCCCGCTTTCGAAAATCCTTTCCCACGCCAATACTATTGATGGGCGAAAACCAAGGTTTACCACTTTAATAAGTGTTGGCATCAAAATTGTGTCAACAATAGTTTTTACCCTGATGTACTCCCAATCAAATAAATCCTGAACCCGTTTGTGGATTTATCTAATGGTCACCGCATCTTAATTCAACCGTATAGGCAATGAGTGCAGATCTGCATCGGATATGGTATCGATTCAACTATCCCGTTCTGAATTAAAGCCAATGCAAGGATAAGGGATCGGTACCGCCGATTGTTAAACGTATGCTCATGAAATAAACATCGCACCAAGGTCATCAGGAAAGTATGTCTACTACTTATTGCATTTGACTTGCATTTAGACTTTGATCACAATAGATGGTGTGTCATACACATGTAGTACGATAGGAACAAGACATGACTTCAAAACCAGACCTAATAGAAGTAAATAAAAGCAACTCATGGCAAACCAAAGCATTCAGTATTGAATGGATTGGTCAAACTGTTGCCAGCCTATGCTGGATCGCCAGCGTATTTGTATATGGAATTACTTCCAATGGAGACTGGTTACAACTGATTGCCGGAGTATCATGGTTTGTTGCAAATATTGCCAGTCTTAAAGAGGCATAAGGTGAGAGGTTAAAACAACCTTGAGACTTGTTTCAGTGTGTAAATGGTTCTTCTTAACTATAGTATTTGGGTGAAAACATGGAAAATAATGACTCTACTGTCAATAAACACAATGTAATCGTTGTCGGTGCTGGCGCCGCTGGGATTGGCGTGGCGATTGTATTGCAAGAATTGGGAATGGAGTATGTCGTCTTAGAAAAGAACGAAATCGGTTCTTCATTCAAACAATGGCCAGCAGAATCTCGGTTTATCTCCCCTTCTTTCATTGGAAACTTTTTCAATATGCCGGACTTAAACTCCATCACTCCAGAAACCTCCCCGGCTTTTAATCTACAAACAGAACATCCGACAGGTAAAGAGTTTGCCACATATCTTGAAATGATTGTCGAAGAGTATGAGGTGAACATCGAAACCGGCATTACAGTGAACAGTATACAGAAGACTGGCGACTCTTTTGTCTTGGATACGAACGAAGGCACGTACGAAAGTAAGTACGTCATCTGGGCTGCGGGAGAGTTCCAATATCCACAAAAGGGTTCCTTTGAAGGCGATGAACTGTGTACACACTTCTCCGAAATCGATACTTTCTCCGATTTGAAAGGAGATGAACGAATCATCGTTGGGGCCTATGAGTCTGGATTCGATACAGCCATCAACCTCGTTCGATTGAATAAAAAGGTAACCATCATCGACAGTGATAATTATGTTGAACTCGTCAACAGTGATTCTAGCTATTCCCTCTCTCCATATACCCGAGATAGACTTAGAAATATCTATGATAAACTGTCCTACCACAAAGAAACACGGGTCGAAAAGGTTGAATACATTGATGACGAGTACATCGTTACAACAGATAGCAACAAGCAACTCCGGTCAAAACACAAGCCCATCAACTGCACAGGGTTTGCCACCAGCATTTCACTCATCAGCGACCTGTTTGAACACAGTGATGGATATCCACTGATCAACGAATTCGATGAGTCGATCAAAACGGACAACTTGTTTCTAGTGGGTCCCCAAGTGAAGCATGAAAATGCTCTGTTCTGTTTTATTTATAAATACAGACAACGATTCGCCATCGTCGCGGAGGAAATCGCCGGCAGAGAAAATATCTCTAGTGAAGTTGTCGATGGCATCATAGGGGCTTATCAAATGCAAAACTTTTACTTAGACGATTTGTCCTGCTGTGATAACGAGTGTGTCTGCTGATCAACGCCTAGTACCACCTGTACAATCGATAATCTCTACCCACATCAATTTTACTCCACTGGTGTGGTTTACTTCGGCTGTTTCGTATGCTGGTGGGCAGGAGGACTACAACTCTTCTAAGATATCATAGACGACGGGCTTCAAATCTTTCTTCAATTGATTGTTGAAGGGTTGTTCTTGAGAGAGTGCGATCACGATCAGATCATCTGTTGGCGATATCCAAAAATGGGTACTGGCCGCTCCGCCCCAGCCATATTCTCCAACGTGTCCCTTTGAGCCCCAATCTTGGAGCTGTACTTGAAATCCATCCCCAAACCCAAACCAGCCATAGGCCAATACGCCTTCGGGCAGCTGATTTTGAGTCATTTGTACAACCGTTTCAGCTTTCAACAATCGCTTACCGCTCCATTCTCCAAGATTGAGTAGCATTTGGCAGAAGTGAAGGTAGTCCTCTCCCGTCGACAGCAATCCTCCACCACCAGACTCCATACGGTTGGGCAGTGCAAAAGTACTTTGATTGTAGGAATCGACAACTTTGAGACGTTTTGTGTACGAGGTGGTAAAACGATCGACCTGATCGGGTCTCAATTGAAATGTGGTATCGACCATCTCCAATGGTGTAAAAATACGCTCCTGGAAAAACGCGCCCAGCGACTGACCCGACACCCGTTCGACCAACGCCCCCAGAACATCTGTGGCGATACTGTAGTGCCATTGCGTTCCAGGTTCATGCAAAAGCGGCAATGGGGCCAGCTTGGTCATCATCTCAGAATTACTGGAACTGTACAGAGGCTGAACGCGCCGATACATCTTGTCTACAGGTGTGTTCCCAAAGAACCCATAGGTCATACCAGAGGTGTGTGTCAGCAGTTGATGTACCGTGACCGTTTGAGTACCCTTCCGTTTGGCCTTGTGAATCATGAGCCCTTTTAGTTCAGGTAAGTACTTCGAAACGGGTGCCTGCAAATCAATCTTTCCTTCTTCGACCAGCATCATCACCGCCACGGAGGTAATCGGCTTGGTCATGGAGTAGAAACGATACAATGAGTCGGTCTGTAGCGAAGACTTCGATTCGATATCTCGATAGCCAAAGGCTTGGTTGTACACCGTTTCACCTTTGTGCTGAACCAGCACTTGGACACCTGCCACCTTCTTCTGTGCCAGAATCTCCTCTACGGATTCAGAAATGGGCTGCCAAGAGTCACTCGAATGTCTAGGCGAAGGCTCTTCAGCAAAGGACGGTTGGATGACAATGGGAAAGACCACCCAGAACAACAGTAACAATAGAACTCGCCTCACAATTCCTCCATCATATCTATGTCGATGATACTCTCTCGTGCTCCTATTATTCGTCTGTATTGATCAGAACCGGAGCTTTTCCATCGGTGATGATGATCTTACTATTTGGAGAAGACGCCAAGTTGTTTAAGACTTCCAAACTCTGCCACTGAATGACCGACGGATTGAGACCCTCGGTGAGAATCATCTGTGCATCCCGTACACCCTGTGCTTCAATCTTTTTTCTCTCTGCCTCTTGCTGCTCATATTGCAGTACGAACTGCATCCGTTGGGCATCCTGTTCAGCCTCTAACTTTTGCTCAATCGCACGATAGAGTCCCTTCGGTAAGTTGATGCTCTTGAGGAGGACGGCTTCAACGTTGAACCCATACTCCTTAAGTACGCCTTCCATACTCTCTTTAATTTTTTGCTCGATAACGGCGCGATTTCCCGAGTGCATATCTTTGGCATAGAACTGTGCACACACATCAGACGCCGCTGAACGAAAAACACTTAGAATGAGGATGTTTTCATAGTTCATCCCTACATCTTGGATGACATCGCGCGCCTTATCTTGCTCGATATTGTACAAAATAGAAATGACCGAGCTCACATTGAGACCTTCCTTCGAAGGTAAACTCAGTTCCACCTCTATATTCATTGTCCGTGTGGGAATTTTGACAACCTTGGTAATAAACGGATTGATCAATACACTGCCCGGTTCGTGTATTTTAGTATCCAACGTACCCAACCTCTGTTTGACTCCAACCTCACCAGGACGGATGACTGCACAACCAGACAAAACAAAACCAAACATAGAAACTGCGGTCACTCGACGAATAACAGACATCATTACTCTCCAACAAGGTGTTGTGTATACTGTACAGTAGTTTATGAAAGGATACAACTCTCATCAACAGAGAGATATGTACTGCTTATCCTACTCTCGTAGACAATGACCTTGATACCAAGTGAACAGTTAAACACTATCTTCACTTGATCTGATAAATGAAAAGGCCCCGTCCATTACAGACGAGGCTTCCTGTCAATTACGAGAGGTTCATTTAGTCACTGGAATAACCGCCAGGGTCATCGTTGTCATTGGACTCGGTATTCTCAGTCGACTCTTCTGTCTCTTCCTCGAACTCTTCCTCTGGTTCCTCTGTAGGCTCATCTAGAGTTGATGGTAATACGAGATTCCACAGTAAGTATCGCTCAAAGTTTTCATCGCACATGTTGGTATAAGTGACTAGACCCGTTTCTGGATCAACTGAATCGATGATTTCATTGTCACACCACACATCTTGATCACTGTCTACGAGTTCCGCTTCAAAGGTCTGTCCATCGTATTTCATGTCAATGACGATGGAAACATCTGGTCCAAAGTACTCTCCTTCCCAGTTTGAGAGAACAGCAAGCCCATGATCAATGTCGATGGTTTCACATTGCTCAGAATGCACTTGCCAAGAGGTTTGGGTGTTGTAGTCTTCTGATTGAAAACGCTGGCAAAACTCGACATCTTCCATGTCCATCTGGACACCCATGTCATCGGTCACAATGACGGTGGAAGAAATGTCGTAGAACATGGGTTTAAGTTCTGAGTCGCAGGCAAAAAACTGTAAGAATAACAGCATGGTTTACTCCGATTGGATTTGTTGATTGTTGGTTGTTGATGTGAGGTGTTCCCCACAATTCCATCATACCCAGATTATTCAATCAAAAGTCCATCGATGGCAACGATGCAATCTCCTGTATCAATGCAAATCTATGCATCGATGCAAGAGGTGTTCCCCATTTGTAGGTCTGTGACTATACTGAATTATATGGAGGTACAATGTCAAACGTCTTGCGGGCACACATCAATGATTTTGGATTCAGTCATTCAGAGATATCTCGAAGAGCCACCAAACTGAATCAGGCTACCACATACCGTGTTGTGGAGGGAGAAACACAAAACCCCTCTCTCAACTCTTTGACCGGTATCATTGAAGCTATATCTCTGACCGACGCAGATGCTGGAGTGCTCTATCGGAAGATGGGACTAAACAGTGCCAAACCCAGACTGTATGTCCTACAAGAGAGTGAACTCACCTTTGAATGTGCGCTGCGGGAAACCCAAGATTTCTTAGACACTGGACACTTACGAGATGCGGCACATCGCGTGATGATGATGTTTGACCTAGCTAGCAATGACATCGAACTCTCCACAACTTATGAGCAAGCGGGCATCATTTATATGGGCATGGGGCGCTGGGAAGAAGCCCAAGCCAATCTTGAGGCTGCAGACAGGCACATACCTGAGGACATTGATCATCCAAACACTCCCCAAGACATCGTGAACAAAAAGCATACGCTGATGACCAATATCGGTTCACTAATGGTGAAACGCGGTAATCATAGCTGGGCTAACTTATTTGCCACAGCCATATTGAATCACCCTAGAGTCTCAGAGTTAAACCGAGGCTGGGCGCATCTCGTTTTGGGAACTGCACGCATGAGCATGGCAGCCACATTTAAAATATAGGTAAGTTGGCTAGTATTGCTGTTTTGCATGGCAATTACCTTTTGACCGTTTACATAAATATCTATTA